>CAJAVE010000217.1 GCA_903945325.1 uncultured beta proteobacterium
GGTGGAGTCCGAGCTCCCGCACATATCCCCGGCGCGCGGGCCACCGCTGTGGGAGGAGTGTGGTGATGCGCAGATGGATGACGGGGTGCACATCGAGCCGGATTGGGATCTGGCAGAGCAACCGGCCCCCGGCCTATCCCTTATCCTTGTGCCAATGTGTGCCGGTTTCCCGCTGCCACCGCAGTGATGTCCGATAAACCCGCAATGGGTGCAGGCACGGGACGCGGGCCCAGCGGAAAGTCGCCCAGATGGCCGTCGATATTGCCACCCCAGGCCCAGATTGTGCCGTCTGGAAAAATCTCCGCATGATGTCCTTGCTATGCCGTCCTCTAAGGCGGTTCGTTGCAACTGTAGTGACGAACGGCTGTGCTTGCAATGGCGGAACGTTGGTTGTTTTGCCAGGCGCCGGGTGTCACGGTCAGCAGCCTGATCACACAAATGTGGAAGCGTAAGCCCCCTTAGTGCGCGTCAGCCCGCGGATCAAACGCATCCTGCAAGCCATCCCCGACAAAATTCACCGCGATAACGGTGATAAAGATCAGAAAGCCCGGGTAAAAAGCCAACTCAGGCGCGCGTGAAATCAGTTCCTGGGCGTTGTTCAGCATATTGCCCCAGCTCGGTGTCGGCGGCTGAATGCCCAGGCCCAAAAAGCTCAGCGTGCTCTCCAGCAGAATGATCTGGCCCACGGCCAGGCTCAGCGCCACGATGATGGGCGAGGTGGTGTTGGGCAGGATGTGCACGCTCAGGATGTGGCGGGCGCTTGCGCCTTGGGTGCGGGCTGCCAGCACAAACTCCCGTGTCATCAAGCTCAACGTCGAGGCCCGGACCAGGCGCGCCACGGTGGTCCATTCGACCAGCGCGATGATGAACACGATGCGGTAAAAGTTGGCTGCACTGGAGCGCACAAACTCCTCCGAAAACCCCAGCTTCTGCAGGTCAATGGCGGCAAAAACAATCAGTAGCGGCAGGATGGGAAGAGAAATCACGCCATCGGTGAAGCGCATCAACACCGACTCGGTGCGGCCGCGGTAGTAGCCCGCAATCAGGCCGATCAGGGTGCCGACCATCGCCGCACTGATGGCGCCCAGCAGGCCCACCAGCAGGGAAATACGCCCGCCATACATCAAGCGCGCCATCACATCGCGCCCAGCTTCGTCGGTACCCAGAATGTGTTGGGCCGATGGTGGTGCAAAACGGTTCAACAAATTCGTATCGTTCACGTTCACGCCCATCAAACGTTCATACAGTGGCGCGCCGGCCGCGAACAGGGCCAGAAGTATCAGCACCAAGCCGCCCAGCATGGCGACCCGGTTGCGCGCCAAACGACGCCAGCGCAGTTGCCAAACCGATTGGGGTCTATCGGCGATGGTGTTGGTGGTGGCCGCAGTCAGTGGCAAAGTAGCTTGGTTGTTCATGACAGCGAGATCCTTGGGTCTAGCCAGGCGTAGGCAATGTCGGCCAGCAGGTTGGAGACCAGTGTGGCGGTCGTGGCAAACAGCAGGCCCATCAGCGCAAGATTGAAATCGTTGCCCATGATGGCATCAAAAATCAGCTTGCCCATGCCGCGCTGGGCAAACATGGTCTCGGTGATCAGCGCCCCGCCCAGGAGCGCGCCAAAGCTCAGGGCCAGCACGGTGACGACCGGGATCAGCGCATTGCGCAGTGCGTGTTTGAAGACCACACGTAACTTGCCAGCGCCCTTGGCCCGTGCCGTGCGGATGTAATCCATGCGCAGCACCTCCACCATGGACGCACGGGTGAAGCGCGTGAAGCGTCCAGCAAAAGCCGCAGTCAAAGTCAACACTGGCAACACCATGTATTTGCCCATGTCAGCCAAGCTACCGTCCCCTCCGATGGTGAACATGCCACTGGCGGGCAGCCAGCCAAGGCGCACGGCGAACAGGTAAATCAGCATCAGGGCCAGAAAGAACACCGGCACCGAGATGCCGGCAAACGCCAGAAAATTGATGACTCGGTCCAGCGCCGAGCCCTTGGCCAATGCCGCCGCAACACCCAGTGTGAGCGCCAGTGCCGTGAACACCAAAAACGACAGACCCACCAGCTTGCCGGTTTGAATGAGCGCTGGCACCATGATCACCAGCACCGGCTGCGAGTAGGTGCGCGAATAGCCAAAATCCAGCGTGGCAGCGGCCTGCAACCAGTTCCAGTAACGGGTCAGCAGCGGTTGGTCCAGGCCGTACTGGGCGCGCAGACGGGCCACGTCCTGCGCGGTATAGCCGGGGTTGGAGTTGACCATGATGTCAATCGGGTCACCCGGCATCAGGCCGATCAGGCCGTAAATGACGAAGGACATGACCAGCAGGACCATGGCGCTTTGGAGAAGCCGTGAGGCAATGAATCGCAACATAGAGTTACCTGATCAGTTGGGGACAGAGCAAAAATGCTCCGCATGTTTTGGTCTTTCCCACAAAGAAATTAGTTTTTAAAGTGGCAGGCCACGAGTTGGTGTTCCCGCCCGGGTGCTGGCAACAGGGTGGGTGCCTCGACCTTGCACAGGTCCTGGGCCTTGGGGCAGCGGGGGTGAAAGGCGCAACCCGTGGGCGGCTTGAGCGGGCTGGGCAAATCACCCTGGATGGTGCGGCCCCGGGCACGCCGCCCCTGGCCTACGCGGGGAATGGCGTCCAGCAGCGCGCGGGTATAGGGGTGGCCCGGCGTTTCGAACAGATCGGAGCGCGCCGCAACTTCCACCAGGCGACCCAGGTACATCACGGCCACCCGGTCCGCCAGGTGGTGCACGGCCGACAGGTCGTGGCTGATAAACAGATAGCTCAGGTGCCGCTGTTCGCGCAGCTCACTCATCAAATTCAAAATCTGGCTCTGAATCGATACGTCCAGCGCCGACAACGGTTCATCGGCCACGATCAGTTGCGGCTCGGGGCCCAGTGCCCGGGCGATGGCAATGCGCTGGCGCTGGCCGCCTGAGAACTGGTGCGGGTAGCGGTTCAGGGCATCGACCGGCAAGCCCACCTGGGCAATCAGTTCACGTGCCCGGTCAGCGCGTTCGGAGCGGCTACCGATACCGTGGATCAGCAAGGGTTCGGTAATCACGTTGGACACCGGCAGGCGCGGATTCAGCGACTCATACGGGTCCTGAAAAATCATCTGGATGGCACAACGCGTCTGCTGGCGCTGTTCGCGGGTCATGCTGCCGAGTTCCTGGCCCTTGAAGTGAACGGAGCCACGGGTGGTGGGATACAAACCCACCAGTGCGCGGCCCAGCGTGGTTTTGCCACATCCGCTTTCACCGACCAGGGCCAGCGTCTCGCCCGGCTGGATGGAAAAACTGACATCCGACACCGCCTGCAACACGGGCGACGGCCCGCGCTGAAACCAGGATGTGCGCGGCATCGGGAAATGCACGGCAAGGTTCTCGACCTGCAGCAAGGGGGATGGGTTAGTGCTCATGCTTCTGCCCGGAAACAGGCCACGTCATGACCCGGCGCGATGGTGACGAGTGGTGGCACCTGCTCGCGGCACTGTGCAACCACCTTGGTGCAGCGGTCCGCAAAACGGCAACCCGGCACCGCCACGGCCAGATTGGGCATGCCGCCAGGAATGACCGGCAAACGGGGTTGGCGATGCTGCAAATTGGGCAGGGTCTTGATCAGCCCTGTCGAATAGGGGTGGCGGGGCTGGTCAAACAAGCGCGCTGCCGGGGCCCGTTCCACAATGCGCCCGGCGTACATCACGATGATGTCGTCGGCCAGTTCGGACACCACGCCAAGGTTGTGGCTGATGAACTGAATCGCCATGCCGATGCGGTCCTGCAGCTCCAGCATCAGCTCCAGAATTTGCGCCTGTATCGTCACATCCAGCGCGGTAGTGGGTTCGTCCGCAATCAGCAGGCTGGGTCTACAGGCCAGCGCCATGGCAATCATGGCGCGCTGGCGCATGCCGCCCGACAATTGGTGCGGGTAGGCGGCAGCACGGGTACGGGCCGATGGTATGCCCACCTCGTCGAGCATGTCGATGGCCCGCTCATAGGCCGCGCGTTTGTCCAGGCCCTGGTGCAGCAGCAAGGTCTCGCCGATTTGTTCACCAATCCGGATCACCGGGTTCAGCGCCGTCATGGGCTCCTGAAAAATCATCGCGACCTTGTTGCCCCGCACCTGGCGCCACTGGTTTTCAGTTTGCGCAAACAGCTCCTGACCGAAAAAGTGCGCCTGCCCTCCCACCGTGGCGGTCGATGGCAACAGACCCATCAGCGCCAATGCGACGGTGGATTTTCCGCAGCCGCTTTCGCCCACCAGGCCCAGTGTTTTGCCCGGAAGGATTTGGTAGGAGATGTCGTCCACCGCGCGCAGGACACCCTTGTCGGTCTTGAAACCAATGGACAGGTGGTCTACCCGGACCAGGGGTTCGGTGCTGGCAGCTGGTGCAACGGCTGCGCTAGGTCGGGTGATAGTTTCTGTCATATTAGCGCACGGCCCATTCCTCGACCGCGTAGGGACCGGCGGGCAACTTGCCGGGGCGAATCACCCCGGTCAGCCATTTGGGCACCACATACACATCGGTGCGAAAGTAGAGCGGCAACACGGGCAACTCTTCAGTGAATATCTTTTGCATCTCGAACCACACGGGTTTGCGTTTGGCGGGGTCCAGCTCACGCTGTATGTCGTCAATCAATTTGTCCATGGCCGGGTTGCTGAAGTGGGCATAGTTCTGGCCACCGTAGTTGTTGTTGGCGGTGGGGATGCCGCTGGTGCTCAAAACCGCGGTCGGCGGCGATTCAGGGGTCGAGCTCAGGGCCAACTGTGCCAGTCCGGTGAACTGGTGTTTTTTCAGGGTTTCACCAAAGTAGGTGCGAGCCGGCACATTCTTGATGACCACTTCCACGCCGATTTGTTTCCACTGGTTTTGCAGCACCTGCTGGATCAGCTCGCGGAGTTTGTTGCCGGCCGTGGTCATGTACTCCAGAGACAGGCGTTGACCCTGCGCATTGACCCGGATGCCACCGGCTCCAGGCTTGAAACCCGCCTGGTCCAGCAAGGCTTTGGCGCGGGCTGGATCAAAAGGGTATTTGGTCACGTTGGCATCGAAACCCGGCTCCAGCGGATTGACCCAGCTATGGGCCACCGGAAACTTGCCATCCACCAACTGTTTGACCAGGGTCTCGCGGTCAATACCCAGCAGCAGCGCGTGGCGTACGCGTTTATCTGTCAATACCGGGTTGGCGTTGTTCAGGATGATGTATTCGTAGAGCAAGCCCGGCGGAAAGGCAAAGTCGTACTTTTGCTGTGAGGCTGGCTCTTTGGCCATGGCCAAGCCCTGGTCAATGGACAGGCCCAGCACCCCGGCAATAAAGTCCACATCGCCCGATCGCAGATTGGCCTCCAGCGTGGCGGTGTTCTCCACCGTTTTGACCGTGATGCGTTTGAAGTGCGGCTTGGGTCCCCACCAGTGGGGATTGGGCTCAAACACCAGAAAGGCGCCAGACTGGATTTGCGTCAGCTTGTAGGGGCCGTTCCACAGACCCGCCTGGGTAGGCTCGCGGTTGAAACCGGTGTTTTTGCCATAGTCCGCCGGGTTCTTGAGGCCTTTGACCACGGGTTCTTCCAGGTGCGCGGGCATCAGCGCCAGATCGTTCAGATCGGCATAGTTGTAGACCGGCTTGTTCAAATGCAGCACGAAGTTCTTGGGGTCCAGTACTTCGACCTTCGTGACCCTGCGGAAGAAGTCACCGCCTGCAAAACCGCTCTCCGGTTTACTGCCCACGGACCAACTGAAGGCCACATCCCTGGATGTGATGGCCACGCCATCGCCCCACTTGGCCTGGGGATGAAGCGTGAACTTGACCGTCATACCTTTTTTGCCACCAGCCAGGTCCACCAATTTTGCGCGGCCATTGGTCAGCGACGGCAATTCGGTGCAGATGAAACACTGCATCTTCATGTCGTCGTTGTAGGCGGCGATGGGCCGGTAGCCAAACCGCATGGCATACACCTTCGCCACCGTGGGTTCTATGCCGGGGTGCAGGCTGGGCGGGTACTGCGACATGCCAATGACCAGCGTGTCCTTGGCAGTCTGCGCCAGCGCAGGTGACGGACTCAGCAGATGCAACAGCGCTACCACCGCCACACCCAGCAGCGGGTTCAATGTCTTGACCATGACTGCACCTACAGAATGGCGACGAATGCGTTAACGAACACCCCAGGTCTCCACGCCAAAATAGTTGGATGGCAATTGCCCCTGCTTCAGTACACCGGTCAGCCACTTGGGGACCACATATACATCGGTACGGAAATACAGCGGCAGCACCGGCACCTCATCGGTGTAGATTTTCTGCATCTCAAACCACAGCGGTTTGCGTTTGGCGGGGTCCAGCTCGCGTTGTACGTCGTCAATCAGCTTGTCCATCCCGGGGTGGCTGAACTGCGGGTAGTTGGCACCCGCGTAGTTGTTGGCTGCGGTGGGAATGCCCGCCGTGGCCAGGGTGCTGGTGGGGGGGGACTCCGGGTTGGAGCTCCAGGCCAGTTGCGCCAACGCCGTGAACTGTTGCTTCTTCAATGTTTCACCAAAGAAGGTGCGGGCCGGCACGTTTTTGATGACCACTTCCACCCCGATCTGTTTCCACTGGTTTTGCAGCACCTGCTGCACCAGCTCCCGCATCTTGTTGCCGGCCGTGGTCATGTACTCCATCGACAGGCGCTGGCCAGCACCATTCACACGGATGCCGTCGGCACCGGGTTTGAATCCGGCTTGGTCCAGCAGGGTTTTAGCGCGCGCGGGGTCAAACGGGTACTTGGTGACATTGGCGTCATAACCCGGCTCCAGCGGATTGACCCAACTGTGGGCCACCGGAAACTTGCCATCCACCAACTGTTTGACCAGGGTTTCGCGGTCAATGCCCAGCAACAACGCCTGGCGCACCCGTTTGTCTTTGAGGCCGGGGTGGTTGCGGTTCAGGTCAATGTGTTCGTAAACCAGACCCAACGGGAACTCAAAGTCAAACTTCTGTTGCAGTGCTGGCTCTTTGGTCATGGCCAGGCCCTGGTCCATGGACAAGCCCAACACGCCGGAAATGTAGTCCAGGTCACCCGAGCGCAGGTTGGCCTCCAGCGTCGCGGTGTTCTCGATGGTTTTTAACGTGATGCGTTTGAAATGGGGCTTTTGTCCCCACCAGTTGGGATTGGGCTCGAACACCATAAAGGCACCGGACTGGATCTGGGCCAATTTGTAGGGTCCGTTCCACAGGCCTGCGGTGGTGGGTGTGCGGTTGTACAGTGTGTTCTTGTTGTAATCGGCCAGGGTTGCGAGCCCCTTGACGACCGGTTCTTCCAGATGCGCTGGCAACAGAGCGAAATCCACCAGGTCGGCAAAGTCGTACTCCGCCTTGTTCATGTGCAACACAAAGTTCTTTGCGTCCACGGCTTCGATCTTGGTAATGCGCTGAAACACATCCGGGCGCGCAAAGCCGCTTTCTGGTTTGACACCGACCGACCAACTGAAGGCCACGTCCTTGGAGGTGATGGGTGTGCCATCGCCCCACTGCGCCTTGGGGTGCAGCGTGAACTTGACGGTCAGGCCCTTCTTGCCCCCCCCCAGGTCCACGGTTTTGGCGCGGCCGTTGGCAATGGTCGGCACTTCGGTGCACAGGAAACACTCCATTTTGCGGTTGTCGTTGTAGCCCGAAATGGGGCGGTAGCCGAAGCGGATGGCATAGGTCTTGGCCACCGTAGGCTCAATGCCCGGGTGCATGCTGGGCGGGTACTGCGACATGCCAATGGTCAGTGTGTCTTTGGCGCCCTGCGCCAGGGCCTGGCCGGGGGCCAGCAAGGGCAGCAGCAGGCCTGCCGCAATGATGGACTTGATGGAGATGGTCATGTTTTGATTCCCTTGAACGTGTGGAGGTGGGTGTTCACAGTTTTGGTGCGCGCGCAGTGTGGCATGGCTTCTGGGGTGTGGCCTTGATCGTTAACCCTTAGGTGCTCAGGCGGGGAAGGCCAGTTCCAGCTCATCAACGAGGCGGCCCACATAGGCGACCGCATCATGGATGGGCTGGGGCGACGCCATGTCCACACCAGCCATCTGCATCAGCTCCAGGGGTTTGAGGGTGCCACCCGCCTTGAGTACGTTCAGCCAGCGCTGCACGGCGGGTGGGCCTTCTTCATTGACGCGGATGGCCATGGCCGTCGAGGCCACCAGGCCGACCGAGTAGGTGTAAGGGTACAAACCCATGTAGTAGTGGGGCTGGCGCATCCAGGTCATGCGGGCACCGTCGTCCATCTCGACCGTGTCGCCCCAGAAGCTGGACAGGATGTTCCCCTTGCGCTGGTTCAGCACCGATGCGGTGATGGGCTGCCCGGCCTCAGCCAATGCATAGACCTGCCGCTGCAATTCGGCCTCCAGCAAATGGGTCACAAAATTGTGGTGGTAAGTGCCCAGCACCTGCATGATGACGGAACGGCGCATGCGCACATCCTGGCTCTGGCCCAGAATGTGTTGTGCCAGCAGCATCTCGTTCATGATGGACGGTGCCTCGACAAACGGCATGGCGGGGCGCATATTGACAAAACGCTGGTGCTGCATGGCCAGACTGAAATGCCCCCCGTGCCCCAGCTCATGCGCCAACGTGAACACGTTGCGCATGGTATCGGCCCAGGTGATGAGGATGTAAGGGTGCACACCATAGGGCGAAGCACAAAACGCGCCAGACGACTTGCCGATATTGTTGGCCCGGTCCACCCAGCGCTCGCTCAGTGCTCGGCGCACGAAGTGGCAATACTCCGGTCCCATCACCGCCAGCGCGTCCAGAATCATTTGGCAACCGTCGTCGTAGGAAATGCGGGGGTTGAACTCCGGGTCCAGCGGGGCCTTGATGTCGCAGTACAGCAGTTTGTCCAGCCCCAGCACGCGACGACGCAGCCGCGCGTAACGCTGCATGTGGGGCGCCAGTTCGGCCTGGATGATGGTCAGGATGTTGGTGTAGAGCGCCAGCGGCACCTTGTGGGGCTGCAGTAAACAGGCCTCGGTGCTGGAATAGTGGCGCATGCGGCCCAGCACCACGTTCTTTTTGGTCTCGGTGGCAAAGGTGGCGGCAAAGGTATTGTTGTAGGCCTTGAGCCCGGCGCTGAACGAGGCCCAGGCGTTGCGGCGGACGCTGACGTCCTCATGACCCTCGTAAGTTGACTCGAACAGGTTGACCGAATTGGGGTAAGTCACGCCGTTGGCATCCTGGAACGGTACAAACTGGATATCGCCTGACTTGGCCCGGTTGTAAACCAGGTAGGGTGAGCCCAGCACCTCGCCCAGCTCGGCCAGGGTTTTTTCCGCGTCGGGGCTGAGCCGGTGCGGTTTGGTCTCCAGCAGGTCACGCAAAGGAACCTGGTGCGGGGCCAACCCCGGCTCTTGCGCCAGAAAGCGCTCCGCCTCGCCGTCCGGCAAATCCAGAATCTCGGAGTCGACAAAGGCAACCGCAGTGCTGAGCCGTGCGCCCAGCGCGGCTGCACGGGCGCTCGCAGCCTGGTGTGCCGGGTTGGTGCCATCTTCGGCGTTGCGCAGGTGGGCAAAGGTGGCAACCCGCATGTAGCGTTGTTCCAACTGCTCCACCGTGTCCAGGCATGCCAGCAGGGTGGCCGGGTTTTCACCCAGCCGGCCTTGAAAGGGCTGCACGGTGGAAAGGGCGGCGTCCAGTGCCGCCAGTTCGGCCTCCCACTGGGCCTCGCCGCCAAACAGGTCGTCGAGTGTCCAGGTCAGTTCGGCCGGCAGGTCGGCGCGCGCGCTTGCTTTGTGCATAGGGGTTTGGTTGTGTGATTCGTTCAGCTCCGCCAGTGAGTCAATGAATACGGGCTTTACGGCCCGTTTTCATTTCTAATCCGTCAAATATCCCATCAATTAAAAAATGAATCGCCCCGGGTTTCGTGGAGGCTGTTTTGGTCACACCTAAGGCGTCAGTCGAATTCGGTCAAGCCGGTGCCACCCCGAGAGCGCAGGGTCGCTGACGAAGGCTATGCGCGCGCTGCGCTGCGTCCGCGCTCAAACGCCTGCTCGTTGACCGCCACCCATTCGGGTCTACGCGCCTTGAAGCGGGCGACGATGCGCTCTTTCAGCACTTCAGCAGAAAAGGGCAGCTTGTCGGCAATTGCACCCAGCATGACCGTGTTGACCAGCCGCAGATCACCCAACTCGCGGGCAATGGCGCCAGCATCAAAGTCAAACACATCCACACCCAGCGCACGAATTTGGGCAATAGGGTCCTCAGGATAGCTAAATAGACCAATCGTCACCACCGGGGGAGTCAGGCGCGTGGTGTTGGACATGGCCACGCCACCGGGGCGCAGATAGGTTGCCCAACGGGCGGCTTCGGCCGGCTCGAAGGCCAGCAGGATGTCCGCCTCGCCCGCTGTAATTTGCGGTGACAACACCTTGGGGCCAAAGCGCAGATGGGACGTGACGACGCCGCCACGCTGCGCCATGCCAGCTACCTCTGTCTTTTTCACGTCGTAACCCAGCCCCAGTGCCGCTTCCGCCAGAATTTCGGTGGCCGTCATCACACCCTGTCCGCCGATGCCGACCACCAGGATATTGGTCACACCGTTGCTCATACCTTCGCTCATGCCTTTCCTCCATTCACCAACGACAGGGGCGAAAAGTTGACAACGGTATGCTTGGCCGCTGCGGGCACAATGGCGTCCAGGCCGCAGGTCCGAACGCACATGTCGCAGCCCGTGCAAGCTGCCGTTTCAATACGCACAAACGAGAGTTGCACTTCCTTGCCCGATGGCTTGATGGCGGTCTCGCGCCGTGTCACATGGATAGCCGGGCAACCCACGTCCACGCAGTTGCCACAGCCGGTGCATTTGTCTTCCAGCACTTGCAGCCCGTTCTTGCGGCCATAGGCTTTGGTCAGCACGCAGGGCTGGTCGGTGATGATGACCGAGGGTTCTTCAGCCTTGAGTTCCTCACGCAACGCCTTGAACAGCGTGGGCAGTTCGTACGGGTTGACCTTTCGGATGCGCGCCGGTGCCACACCCAGCGCTTCCACCAGTTTGACGAGGTCAATGCGCGGAGCGGGGTTGCCGTGGATGTCGTGCCCGTTGGCGGGGTTGTCCTGCCCGCCGGTCATACCCACGGCACCGTTGTCCAGCAGCAGCACGGTCACGTTGCCGCGGTTGTAGGTAATGTCCACCAGCCCTTGCATGCCCATGTGCAGGAAGGTGGAGTCGCCAATAACGGCCAGCACGCGCTTGTTGGCATCGGACTCGCTGCGACCCTTGTCCAGCCCCAGCGCCACGCCCATGGAGGCGCCCATGGAGACGCAGGTGTCCAGCGCATTCCAGGGGTGACCCGCACCCAGTGTGTAACAGCCAATATCGCCCGCAATGGTGAGGTTGCGGACCTGCGCCAGCGTGTAGTAGATGCCAAGATGCGGGCAGGCTACGCACATGGTGGGTGGGCGCGGAAATACCTTGCAGCCCTGTGGTGCCACCTCATCCAGCGGTTCACCCAGCAGACCCGCAATGGCCGGGCGCAGCACTCCGGGCGACAACTCGCCGATGACGGGCAGGATGTCCTTGCCATGGCAGGCAATGCCGGCAGCCTTGAGTTCATTTTCCATCAGCGGTTCGGTCTCTTCCACCACCACCAGTTGGTCCACTGTGGCGGCAAAATCGCGCACCAGTTGCAGCGGCAGTGGGTAGCTGAAACCCAATTTGAGAATGGGGGCATTGGGGTAGCTCTCACGCACATGCATGTAGGCCGGGCCGCAGGTGACAAAGCCGATGCGTTTATCTGTGCCCGACTCCACGCGGTTCAACGCCGAAGTACCGGCCGCCTCACGCAGCGCGGTTTCACGCGCATACATCAGTGGCAGGCGACCCTTGGCGTTGCCCGGGACCATGACCCAGCGCGACGGGTCTTTCTCAAAACCGGTCGCAGGGTGCTCCTTGCGCTGACCCACTTCAACGCGACCTTTGACGTGGCAAATACGTGTGGTGAGGCGCAGGATCACCGGGGTGCGGAATTGCTCGGACAGGTCAAACGCAAGGGGCATGAAATCACACGCCTCCTGCGAGTCGGATGGCTCCATCACTGGCAGATGTGCAAAACGTCCCCAAAAGCGTGAATCCTGCTCATTCTGGCTGGACGACAAACCCACGTCGTCGGCCACGGCAATCACCAGGCCGGCGTTGACGCCTGTAAGCGTCATGGTCATCAGCGCATCGGAGGCCACATTCAGACCCACATGCTTCATGGCGCAAAACGCGCGCGAACCTGCCAGTGAAGCGCCATATGCCACTTCAAGCGATACTTTTTCATTCACAGACCACTCGGAATACAAATCGGGATAGCGCGAGAGCACCTCCAGAATTTCGGTCGATGGCGTACCTGGATAGGCCGCCGCGACACGCGCACCAGCCTGCCAGACCCCTCGCGCGATGGCTTCGTTGCCCGAGAGAAAGAGAATGCCTTGCGGCACGGGTTGGGGTAAAGCGGACATGGACGCAACCTATATTTGATACAAAATTTGTGAGAAAACCTGTATTAATGTATCAAATATTTTGACCACATCGGGGTGGAGTCCGAGCCCCCGCACATATCCCCGGCGCGCGGGCCACCGCTGTGGGAGGAGTGTGGTGATGCCCAGATGGATGACGGGGTGCACATCGAGCCGGATTGGGATCTGGCAGAGCAACCGGCCCCCGATTACGAGGTTGATCAGCGCATCAATTGGTGACAGGTCAAAGCGGCGATTTTGAATCGCTGCGGGAAGTCTCTGCACCTA
>CAJAVE010000218.1 GCA_903945325.1 uncultured beta proteobacterium
CATGCAACTGGAGGTCGAGAGCAATCCAGCGGACTGGCACAAGAGCCTGCAGAAGGCCATCGACCAAGGATCGTTCCTGCGACTTGACTGCAGCCTGTTGGCTGGCTTCAAACCCGTTCTAAAGCTGCTGCTGGTGTCACCACGCGGCGAAGCCTACGAAGTAACCCGATTGGGAGGTGACCATGCGTAAGTGGCTGTCCTCCCTCCTGCCCGCCAAGGCAGTCCCCGCTGAAGTGCTTCGGCTCTCCCTGGTGAAGCGCCAAATGGAACGTGAGCTGCGGGCGCAAGGCCATTCAAAACGCGTTGCCCTGGAAATGATCCATCAACACTTTTCGAAATCAGACAAAGGAAATAAAAATGTGGCACAATAATGCTGTGCCGATTGAACTGGGTGTTCAATCAGCATCTTCACCAAAGCCGCTGGGTGCGACTTTCGAAGCAAACGACCCTGTATCACAACAGGACGCTTTCAGCTTTTCGAAGGACGCGCCAATGACCGGCACCACACACGCAAAAACCAGCACCGAGCCCACCAGTTTGGCCGCTGTTGCGCCTGCTGCCAAGTCCAAGCCGCAAACCATCCGAGAGTTTGAACGCGCACTGCGCGAGCTGGGTTACACAAATCGCGAATCAGCAAGCATCGCCAAACGCGGGTTTAAGGCACTGTCCACGGATGCGCCGCAAGACCTGTCCGAGCTGGCTGCATTGCTGGAACGCAACACCTCAATTTTGAAAGACACTTTATGAAATCGACAATCAATCTCCGGCTGGCCTTCATGGTCGCCATCGCCCTTGCCCTGGCAGTCACACATGCGCTGGGCATTACCTTGTTTTCTAATGCAGAGCTTTCGAGTTTGGCCCTGATCCCGTTCGCCATGTCTGGCGAGTTGGACATGGGCGATATCGCGCAAATGATCAAGCAGCAAGGCACCGACCTTGACGCCTGGAAAAAGCAGCAAGAAACCGCCATCAAGCAGGTGAATGATGACCTGGTTGAAATCGCCAAAAAAGGCAACCGACCCAACCTTGGAAACCAGGCTGCACCTGGCGAGAAATCAGAAAAATGGTTTGACCCAAAGACCCGCAGCCCGGTGCTGGTGCTCAATCACGGCCAACGTGTTTCGCAAAGCAAAGATGCACCGTCAATGGGTCGTCTGCTGCGCGGGATCGTCATGGGTGGCCGTGCCGATGATGCCAACGATCTGACGGACGAACGCAAGGCCATGGGCATCAGCAACGATCCCTCTGGCGGCTTCACCGTGGGCGGAACGATGGCCAGTGAATGGATTGACCTGATGCGTGCGCAGATGGTCTTGAGTCAGGCCGGTTGCCGCACGGTCCCCATGAACACCGGCACACTGAGCCTGGCGCGGCTCACGTCTGATCCAGTGGTTACCTGGCACGGTGAGAATGCCGCTATCACCGCTGCAGAACCCACGTTTGGACAAGTGAACCTGAATGCCAAGACTGTGGTGTGCCTGGTCAAGATGAGTCTGGAGCTGTCCCAGGACTCCGCCAACATCGAACAGATCCTGCAAAGCACCATCGTCAACGCCATGGCAGGCGCTATCGACAGCGCGGGCCTGGTGGGTGTCACCGCCAACGAGGGCGCTGCCCCCTCCGGTGTGGTGAATTTGTCGGGCCGCAAAAAAGTCACGGGCATCGGTGCCCCGGCGAATTGGGACTTCGCAGTTGATGGCATGTATGAATTGATGCTGCAAAACGTCCCTATCGATTCCATCGGAGCACTGGTTGCGCACCCTGCACTTTGGAAAACCATGAGCAAACTGAAGGTGTGCCCAGGGACAGACAACATGCCATTGTCCGCACCAGCGGAAGTTATGCAGATGTGCAAGTTGTGGACCACGTCTGCACCCCTGGCCAGTGGCACCACGGCAACAGGCATCATTGCAGACTGGCGTGACCTGCTGTTCGGTGTGCGGCAGGACATCACAGTAAAGGTCCTGCAGGAAACGTTCCTCGGATCAAACCTGCAGATTGCCGTGCTGGCCTATGCCCGCGTGGACTTCGCAGCGACCCGCCATCAGTCGTTTTGCACGCTGGAAGGCATCACCGTCTAACTGACGGAGCGGGGCCTGCAGCGGCTGCTGCAGGCCCTCCCCCAACACATTGAAAGAATTCCATGAAAGACCAATACACCCATTTGAACG
>CAJAVE010000219.1 GCA_903945325.1 uncultured beta proteobacterium
GAGGAAATCGTGCGCCAGGCGCAAAGTGTGCTCGAGCAGGCGGCCAATATCAAAGACATTGCCAAGCGCGGCAAGGATCCTCTGGCAGGCTCATTGAAGCTGGGTGTGATCTACACCATTGCCCCCTATTTGTTACCGGACCTGGTGCGCCAGGTGATCAAGCGCACGCCCCAAATGCCGCTGATGTTGCAGGAAAACTTCACCGTCAAGCTGCTGGAAATGCTGCGCACGGGCGAGATTGATTGCGCCATTCTGGCCGAGCCCTTTCCGGATGCCGGTCTGGCCTCTGCACCGCTGTACGATGAACCCTTCCTGGCCGCGGTTCCCATGTCACATGCCTTGGCATCACAGGCCAGCGTGACGACCGAACAACTCAAAAAAGAGACCATGTTGTTGCTGGGCAATGGCCATTGTTTCAGGGACCATGTGCTCGAAGTTTGCCCTGAGTTCGCCCGTTTCTCCAGCGACACAGAGGGCATCCGCAAGAGTTTTGAAGGATCGTCGCTGGAGACCATCAAGCACATGGTGGCGGCCGGCATGGGCATTACCCTGGTGCCGCGCCTGGGTGTGCCCGCCGGTGCGCTGGTGGCCAAGACGCGCCGCCATGCGGACTCGCTGGTGAAATACCTGTCGGTGCAAGATGGACCCGGTGCCGAGCCACCGTCGCGCCGGGTGGTGCTGGTCTGGCGACGCAGCTTTACCCGCTACGAGGCGATAGCGGCACTGCGCAACTCTATCTACGCCTGTGAGTTGCCAGGTGTGACCCGTTTGTCCTGATGGTCGTCCAAGGCCATGCGAGGGAAAATTGATTTGTATTTGCAGCTGATCCGGTGGGACCGGCCCGCTGGGTGGCTGCTCTTGTTATGGCCCACGTTGAGTGCGCTGTGGCTGGCCGCCGGTGGTTTTCCTGGGTGGCATTTGGTGGCGGTTTTTACGTTGGGCACCATTCTGATGCGCAGTGCGGGGTGCTGCATCAACGATGTGGCCGACCAGGACTTTGACCGACACGTCAAGCGCACCGCGCAACGGCCGGTGACCCGTGGTGCGGTGTCTTCGCGGGAGGCTTTGGTAGTGGGCGCAGTGCTGGCGTTGGCAGCCTTTTTGCTGGTGTTAACCACCAACACCGTAACAGTGGGCTGGTCGTTCGCTGCGTTGGCTGTGACCCTGGCCTACCCCTACGCCAAGCGTTTTGTCTCGATGCCGCAGGCGGTTCTGGGGGTTGCGTTCAGTTTTGGTATTCCCATGGCTTTTGCTGCCGTTCAAGCCGAGATTCCTGCGCTGGCATGGGTGATGCTGGTGGGCAACCTTTTTTGGGTGCTGGCCTACGACACCGAATACGCGATGGTGGACCGGGACGACGATCTGCGCATTGGCATGAAGACATCAGCTATCACGCTGGGCACATGGGATGTGTCTGCGGTGCTGAGTTTTTACCTGCTGTTCCTGGTGATCTGGTCCTGGGCCACCATGCCGGTGCCGCCAACCATGGCCTGGATGCTGGGCGTGGTGGCGGCCACCGCACAGGTGGTGTGGCACGCCACGCTGATTCGTACGCGCTCGCGCGAAGGGTGTTTCAAAGCCTTTCGCGCTAACCACTGGGTCGGCTTCGCCCTGTTTGCAGGTCTGGGCCTGGGTTAGCGGCGTTTGCGTACGTTCTGCGTGCGCTGCAGGCCTATTTGGCCGAGAGGCATTCTTTCATGAAGGCTTTGCGCGCGTCACCCTTCAATTCCTTGGCTTTTGGGTCTGCATTGCAGGTTTTCATCTTGCTTTGCTGTGCGGACTTGCCATCGGCAGCGGGCTCAGCCTTGGCCGAGAGGCATTCTTTCATGAAGGCTTTGCGCTCATCGCCCTTCAGTTCCTTCGCTTTGGGATCCGCATTGCAGGTTTTCATTTTGCTTTGTTGAGGGGAGGCAGCCTTTTCATCGGCCGCATGGGCCACACCCAAAGACAAGGAAAGTCCCAGAGCCAAAAGGGAAAGAATTTTTTTCATTGGTTGTCCTTACAGTTAAAGAGTGACAGCGTAGCAGCGATTCCGAATCGATTCGCTGGCAGATTTCAGCACAATGTGCCTTGAAATGCAATGTTGTTTGTTTCAGCGCATCAGCTTGACAGCGCAACCCCTCGCGCTATCATTAATTGGTATTACCACTTATCCTCTCATGCAACAACTTCGCACCCTGGCCCGCCTGGCCGACACCGTAGCCGTAGAGCTGGAGAAGCGCATTCTGGAAGGCTCGCTCAAGCCGGGTGATTTGTTGCCGTCTGAGCGTGAACTGGCACTTGAGCTCGGGGTTTCGCGGCCCTCGCTGCGCGAGGCGATTCAAAAACTGGTGTCCAAGGGGTTGTTGACCACCCGCCATGGTCACGGCACCCGGGTTACGGATCGGCTGGAAGCGCATTTTGTGGATCCGTGGCAGGACATGCTCAAGGGGCACCCCATGCTGCACCGGGATTTGCTGGAATTTCGCCAGATGCTGGAAGGTCAGTCGGCCTATCTGGCGGCAGAACGGGCGCTGGATGTGGACATCCAGCGGCTGGACGCGGTGTATGCCAAATTGGACAAGGCTTTTGACAGCGACGATGTGCAAGCCTGTATCGGCCTGGATGTGGAGTTTCACCAGGCCATTGCCGAGGCGGCGCACAATGTCCTGATCGGTCATTTGACGGCGAGTCTGATGCGGGTGATTCACGGCCATGTGTCTACCAATCTTGAGCAGTTGCACTCCCAGTCCATGCGCTGGAGCCAGCTCAAAGTACAGCACCGGGCGATTTGGCAGGCCATCCGGGACCATCAGCCTGAGGCCGCAGACCGGGCAGCGCGCCACCATATCGAGTTCGTGCGCCAAAGCATGGACGACAACGCGCGCGAAGAATCCCGCCGTTCCAGCGCGCTGCGGCGCTTGGGCGAACCCGCCGCCTGACCCGCCCTGCCCCCTGCCAAAGGGCGGGACATCCTGTCAGTTTTCTGTCGACCTGACCATGCAACCGGTTGCCCCTGAGTTGGTTTCCGCTGGGGGGCGAGTTCGCATCCTGGTGTCAGTGCATTCAATACCAGGGTTTATACCTATGTACCATTTCCTTCAAAATTTCTACAGTCTGTAAATTGGTCTTACCAGTTAACCAATTTACCAGAAACGAGGAGACAAAACCCATGGAATCCATGCCTCATGGCGCGCGGGTGTACCCGTCCAAGCCCACCGACGTGTATCTCTTCGCCACCTGTCTGATTGACCAGTTCACGCCGCAGGCAGGCCTGGACACGGTGCAGTTGCTGGAGCGCGAAGGCA
>CAJAVE010000220.1 GCA_903945325.1 uncultured beta proteobacterium
AGAATTTAAGTGGCAAAACGCATCACAGTCGACCCCATTACCCGCATTGAGGGCCATTTACGCATCGACGTCGAGGTCGACAATGGTCATGTAACAAAGGCCTGGTCTTCCGGGCAAATGTGGCGCGGTATTGAAAAAATTCTGGTGGGACGCGACCCACGCGAAGCATGGTCTTACACCCAGCGCTTCTGCGGTGTCTGTACCACGGTGCATGCCATCACCTCGGTGCGCGCGGTAGAAAACGCACTGCAACTGGAGATCCCGGTCAATGCGCAACTCATTCGCAACATCATCCAGACCGCGCATGCCATTCAGGACCATATCGTTCACTTCTACCATCTGTCGGCGCTGGATTGGGTGGATGTGACATCGGCGCTCAAGGCCAATCCGGTGACGACGTCCAAGCTCGCCGAGTCACTGTCAGACTGGACATTGAACGGACCGCATGAAATGAAAGCCGTGCAGGAGCGCCTCAAGACCTTCGTGGGCAGTGGTCAGCTAGGGCCCTTCGCCAGCGGTTTTTGGGGTCATCCGGCAATGAAGCTGCCGCCAGACGTCAATCTCATGGCCGTTGCACACTACATGCAGGCGCTGGATGTCCAAAATTTTGCCAACAAGATCGTGGCGATTCTGGGAGGCAAGAGCCCACATATTCAAAATGTGGCCGTAGGCGGGGTGTCCAACTCCATCAGCCACGATGCGCCGTCAGTCTTGAACATTGAACGCCTGATGCTGATCAAAGGCTTCATCGACAAGCTGTCGCATTTCGTGAAATCCGCGTATTTGACAGACGTCCCGGCAGTCGGCGCTTTCTACCTCGACTGGACCAAATACGGCGGCGGTATCAACAACTACCTGTCGGTCCCGGATTGCCCGCAAGACAGCAAAGGCACCGTGTTCGATCTACCGGGCGGCTACATCAGCGGCGGCGACTTGAAGTCGCTCAAGCCCATCACCACCTTTAACGATGCCTACTTCCGCGATGGTGTTGCAGAGAGTTCAAAGCATGCCTGGTACACCGGCGACAAAGCCTTGCACCCATGGGTGGGCGAAACCGAGCCGCAATACACCGACTTCCAGGAGAACGGCAAGTATTCCTGGGTGAAAGCACCCACCTTCTACGGCAAGCGCGCCGAGGTAGGTCCGCTGGCCGACGTGCATATCGGCGTTGCCTCCGGTAACAAGCGCTACATCAAATACCTGGATCAAGCCATTGGCACCATGAAGGCGGTTGGCAAGCTGTCGGATGTTCCGCTCATTGCGTTGCAATCCACCATTGGACGCCATGCGGCACGGGCGGTGCGTTGTGCGGTGATGATCGACACTTTGAATGACCAGTGGGAAAAACTGGTGGCCAACATTGGCAAAGACCAAACGACCTTCAACGCTCCAACGTTCCCCAAGGGCGAGATCAAGGGCGTTGGCTTCCACCAGGCACCGCGCGGCGCGCTGTCGCACTGGGTCGTGATCGATAACGGCAAGATCAAGAACTACCAGGCCGTCGTGCCCAGCACCTGGAATGCAGGTCCGCGCGATGCCGATGATCAGCCTGGCCCCTATGAGGCTTCGCTGATGAACAACCCCATTGCAGACCCGGACAAGCCATTGGAGGTGCTGCGCACCGTACACTCCTTTGACCCCTGCATTGCCTGCGCCATTCACATGTTCGACAACGAGCAGCGTGAAGTCGTCCAGGTCAAGGCTCTGTAGGTTATTCCATCAGGGCACGACATGACAACGACTGGTGAATTCAAAAGCATACTTGTTATCGGCATGGGCAACGTGCTGATGCAGGACGAGGGAATCGGCGTGCGTGCGGTCGAAGAACTGGATTGCCGCTATGAATTTCCGGCGCATGTCCGGATCGTCGATGGTGGAACCACCGGAATGGAACTGTTCGAGCCGATGCGCACGGCCGATTGCCTGATCATTGCAGACGCGGTCAACTTTGATCGGCCACCCGGCACCCTCATTCGCATTGCTGATAAAGAGATCAACGCCTTTTTTCAGACCAAGATTTCCAACCATCAACTCGGACTCTCTGACTTGTTGGCGCTGATGGCCATGCGCGGCGAGACACCGCAGCGCGTAGCCATCGTTGGCATGGTTCCCTATGGGCTGGAAAACTGCCTGGGCTTAAGCGAACCCGCGGCTGCAGGTCTGGACGCCATGGTCGACATGCTGAAGCAGGAACTGGCTTTGGCCGGTATCAGCGCCACTCCCCGTCAAGAAGTGCGCGTCGGGCATTGGCACCACCAGGCCGCTCTGGAGGAGCAAGCGGCATGTGTGTAGGTACACCCGTTCAAGTCGTGCAGAGCCACGAGGTCATGTCGGTGTGCCGGGGACGCAATGGCGACGAGGATGTCAATATGCTGCTGGTCGGGCAGCAACCGGTTGGCACCTGGGTGATTGCTTTTTTGGGCTGGGCGCGCGAAGTGATTGATGAACAACAGGCAAAAGACATCGACCTGGCGCTGGACGGTTTGCAAATGATCATGGATGGTGCTGACGCCATTGACGTATCCCATCACTTCCCGGGGCTGGGACAAACGACAGCGGAGGCGGTGCCATGAGTGCAACCTCGCCCGAGCGCATGGAGGCACGTGTCGCCAGCTTGTTTGAGCGCATTCACCGCGAGCAGATGGCGGGATTGCCCTTGCTAAACAACGCGCTTACGGTAACGACTTTGGGTTTCCAGGTATTCGAAGGCCGCATACTGGGCATGTTGATCACACCCTGGATGATGAGTCTGTTGCTGTTTCCCAAACCCCAGGATGACTGGCAGTCCCAAGCGTTGGGGAGCAAGAATATGATTTCCTTTCCAGGCGGAAACTACCGATTCATGATCAACGTGATTGACGAACTGGGCGTCTGCCAAATGCATTCCCTGTATTCTCCGATGCACCGGTTTGGCAGCCAGGATGCGGCCATCGCGGAGGCCACCGCATTCATGGACAAGCTGTTGGTCATACCACCGGGCGGTGTGCAATATGATCCGGTGGATGAAGAACTGCTTGGCAAGATTTTGCGCGGCGAGAAGGTGCCCCAGATGGACAAGGATGGTAGCTTGATACCAGAGCGCCCGTCCAGAATCAGTGAACCCAACCCTAGCCTTACGGAGACTACCTAAATGAAATCCCTCACATCCCACACTGCCGCAAAGTTGACCGCAACCGGTTTGCTGGTGCTGGCGGGCAGCGCGCAGGCACACACCGGTCACGATGCATCGAGTCTCGCCTCTGGCCTTTTCCATCCTTTGGGGCTGGACCACATGCTGGCCATGCTGGCGGTGGGTTTATGGTCGGTCAGGGTACTGCCTGCCCAGCGCGCCTGGCAAGGCCCTGCCCTATTCATGCTGGCACTGGTAGCGGGCGCGGTGATGGGCATGCTGGGCTTGCAGTTTGCCCTGCTGGAGCAGTTGATTGCCCTGAGCGTGGTGCTCTTTGGCGCCATGCTGATGATGAGTGTGCACAAGGTGCCCGCCATGCTGGGGCTGGGCGTGGTCGCTGTTTCGGCGTTGGCACACGGCATGGCCCATGGTGCTGAAGCACCGGCCAGTGGATTTGCCACTTACGCATTGGGCTTCCTGGTCACCACGGCAGTGTTGCATTTCGGTGGCGTTGCCGTAGGCCTGGGCTTGCAAAAATTCATGGCGCGCCAAGCCGGTGCGGCGGTAGTGACTCTGGGCTCGGTTCTGGGGCTGACCGGGCTGTACCTCGTGAGCCAGGTATGAACATCGATGAGCCTTGCTGGTCAGTACCTGCTGCATCCCGGCAGTAGCCCCAGCATCGTCGGCTCACGCCCCGTCATGGGGGGCGCACGCCTGGGGCGCCTGCTTCGTGGCCAGCAAGGCGATTCCGTGGTGCAGATGCTGGGCAGCGTGCTCACTTTGTGCGCGCACGCACAGCGCCGCGCAGCCCGCATGGTGCTCTGGGCGGCTGAGCAGCAAGAGCCCGCGCAGGTAACGCCTGAATCGACCAGTCTCCTCCAGTTAGAAACCGCCCGCGACCATTTGCGCAGCATGGCGCTGGATTGGCCACAGCGCCAATCCCAGTCACTGCATCCAACCCAACTAACATGGCTAAGCGGTTGCCCGTTCCCCCTGGCCACGCCGCCACGCGTCTTGACGCCCGGTGAAGTGGCTGTGCAACAACAGCAATTGCAAGCATGGCTGGAGTCTGCGACACCGTGCACGCCCCTGCAATGCCTGGCCCAGTGGCATGCCACCGCACAGGCTTTGCACCCCCACACCCGCACGCTGGATGTGCTTGATTCCAACCCAGACCAGCAGGCCGCGAATCTGCGCACCATCGCCACTGACATGGCCAACGACCCCGACTTTGCCCTGCGTCCGCAGTGGCGGGGGGCTTGTGCCGAAACCGGCGTATGGAGTCGCCTGCGCCAGCGGCAAACCGCGCCAGCCATCACCAGTGCCTGGAGTCGCTTGCAGGCGCGTTGGATAGAAATGCTGGAGCTGATTTCCGCACCAACCGAGCCACCTGCCACCCTGCTCAGCAGCGGCGCCTTGCCTCTGGGCGGTGGACAGGCCATCGCCTGGTGCGAAATGGCGCGTGGCTTGCTGATGCACTGGGTGCTGCTGGACGCGCAAAACCGCGTGCAGGACTACCGCGTGCTGGCACCGACGGAGTGGAACTTTCACCCGGATGGCGCACTGGCTCAGGCTTTGACCCAGCTCGATCCAACCGACGCGGCCGCTGCATGGTGCCTCGCATCGGCGTACGATCCCTGTGTGGATTGCAGTGTCAATATTCAGGAAATTCGCCATGCATGAACTCAGTCTGGCCGGTGGCATTCTGCGCGTGCTGGAGCAGACCCGTGCGCGCGAGTCGTTTGAGCGCATCACCCAACTGCGCCTCGAAGTGGGTGCGTTGGCCAGCGTGGAAATTGAATCGCTGCGATTTGCTCTCAATTCCATAGCTGCCGGCACAATGTTGGCGGGGGCTGTCATCGAAATTGACCAACCACCCGGTAGCGCCTGGTGCCTGCCCTGTAGCCAAAGTGTGACCATCACGTCCCGACTGGACGCCTGCCCCCTTTGCGGTGGGTATCAGCTGCAGCCCACCGGCGGTACCGAACTGCGCGTAGTGGATATGCAAGTTGAATAAACTAAACCCTGAACAACAAAGGAACATGCCATGTGCGTCGTCTGCGGCTGCAACAATACCGGAACCAGCAAGCCGGATTCAAATCCTGAAGTTAACCCTACCACCGGCGATCTGCACTTTGGCGCGGGCGCGGCAAAGGTGTCGGTTCCCGGCCTGAGCCAACAGCGCACCATCAAGATCGAAGAAGATGTGCTGGGCGCCAACAACGCCATCGCCACGCAAAACCGCGCGCACTTTGCCGCGCATGGCGTGCGCGCGCTGAACCTGGTCTCCAGCCCCGGATCGGGCAAGACCACGCTGCTGTGCGCCACCATCCTTGCGCTGAAAGCACACGCACCCAGCTTGGCAGTGGCGGTGATCGAGGGCGATCAGCAAACCAGCTTCGACGCCGACCGCATCCGTGCCACCGGTGCACCCGCCATCCAGGTCAACACCGGCAAGGGCTGCCACCTGGACGCGCCCATGGTGGCGCAGGCGTTTGCGCAACTGTCCACACACGCGCATGCGCACGAACACCCCCATGCGCACTCGCATGAACATACCCACGATGACCACCACCATCATGGGCATGAACACGGCCACCACCATGCACATGATCACGATCACGACCATGGGCACGGCCACTCCCACGCCCCCCAGTCGCTGCTGTTCATCGAGAACGTGGGCAACCTGGTCTGCCCCGCGCTGTGGGACCTGGGCGAAGAGGCCAAGGTTGCCATCCTGTCGGTCACCGAGGGCGAGGACAAGCCGCTCAAATACCCCGACATGTTTGCCGCCGCGCAACTGATGATCCTCAACAAGATCGACCTGCTGCCGCACCTGAGCTTTGACGTGGCACGCTGCAAGGACTACGCGCGCCGCGTCAACCCCGGCATCACCATCCTGGAGCTGTCCGCCACCACCGGCGAAGGCATGCAGGCCTGGCTGGACTGGCTGCTCGACGTTCCGATGCACCAGCACCACCGCGACGCACCTGATGCCCGCCAAACCCGCATTGCCCAGCTGGAAGCCGAACTGGCACAACTCAAGGCGCAGGCGTAGCCAGCCCATGGCCCGCATCCTGGCCTGCGGCGCGTTCCTGAAAAACGCCGCCTGCCTGCTTGATACACAGGCGCATCTCAAGCCGCTGTGGTCCGCCCAGCATGGCGACTTGTCTGACCCTGCCGCCTGCGAGGCGCTGGAGCAATCCGTGCGCGCGCTGCTGGCGCAGGCGGGCGGCCCCATCGATGCCGTGGCCCATGACCTGCATCCAGACTTCTTCAGCACCCACCTGGCCCTGCGGTTGGCGCACGAACTGGGCATCAACGCCATTGCTGTGCAGCACCACCACGCCCATATCGCGGCAGTGCTGGCCGAGCACGGTGCACACCACGATATGGCGCGCCCGGTGATCGGCATCGCGCTGGACGGCGTGGGCCTGGGCACGGATGGCGTGGCCTGGGGCGGCGAGGTCCTGCTGGTGGATGGCGCCCACTGCACGCGCGTCGGCCATCTGAGCCACTTGGACCTGCCCGGTGGCGACGTGGCCGCACGCGAACCCTGGCGCATGGCGGCGGCTGCGCTGCACGCATGTGGCATGGCCGATCAAATTGTTCCGCGCTTCGGGCCGACCGTGGGTGAACAAGCCGCACGCACCATCCACACCATGCTGCAACGCGGCTTGAACTGCCTGCAGACCACAGCCGCCGGGCGCTGGTTTGACGCCGTGGCCGGTTTGCTGGGTTTGAGCGTGCGCCAGGAGTTCGAGGCGCAAGCGGCAATAGCGCTGGAACAGGCAGCGGCACGCTACCTGCGGTCCCACACCCTGGACGTCGTCGCCAGCGACTGGGCCGTGACACCAGACGGCCAGATCGATGTACGGCCCCTGCTGACCTCCACGCTGATCGCCACCGACCGGCGCGACCCTGCCGCAGTGGATGAAGCCGCCGCGCGCTTTCACCTGACCTTGGCCGAAGCCCTGTGCGCCCGCGCAGTAGCCCAAGCGCACCTGCACCAATTGCGTGACGTGGCCTTGGGCGGCGGCTGTTTCTTCAACCGCATCCTGGCGCAGCGCATCGTTTCGCGACTGGAAGCGGCGGGCTTGAACGTGCTGCAAACCAAGAGCCTGTC
>CAJAVE010000221.1 GCA_903945325.1 uncultured beta proteobacterium
GGCCGCCGACCGCATCCGCGTGGGCGAGGCCGATGTGATGATCGCCGGGGGTGCCGAGTCCATGAGCATGGTGCCCATGGGTGGCAACAAGGTTTCGTTCAACCCTGCCATTTTCGAGCGAGATGAAAACATCGGCATCGCCTACGGCATGGGCTTGACCGCCGAGAAGGTGGCCCAGCAGTGGAAGGTTTCGCGCGAGGCGCAGGACGCCTTTGCGCTGGAGTCGCACCTGCGTGCTGTGCGGGCCCAACAGGCCGGCGAGTTCACCAACGAGATGACCCCCATCGACGTCATCGAGCGCACACCGGATTTGGCGACCGGCGAAGTGCGCACGCGTACCCGTACTGTGAACCTGGACGAAGGTCCCCGCCCCGAGACCACGCTGGAAGCCCTGGGCAAGTTGCGCCCGGTGTTCGCCGCACGCGGCAGCGTCACCGCCGGCAACAGCTCGCAGACCAGTGACGGCGCTGGTGCCCTGATTCTGGCTAGCGAAAAGGCGGTCAAGCAGTTTGGCCTGACGCCCCTGGCGCGCTTTGTCTCCTATGCCGCACGCGGCGTGCCGCCCGAGATCATGGGCATTGGCCCCATCGAGGCGATTCCGGCTGCCCTGCGCTATGCCGGCATCAGCAGCCAGGACATCGACTGGTATGAGCTGAACGAAGCCTTTGCTGCCCAGTCGCTGGCGGTGGTCAACACATTGGGTCTGGATCCGGCCAAGGTCAACCCCATGGGCGGCGCCATCGCCCTGGGCCACCCGCTGGGCGCCACCGGTGCTATCCGGGCCGCGACAGTGATTCACGCACTGCGTCGCCATAATCTGAAGTACGGCATGGTGACCATGTGCGTGGGCACGGGGCAGGGAGCAGCAGGCATCTTCGAAAGGGTTTGATTGCACTCGACACCAAGGCCACCTGCGGGTGGCTTTTTTCATGGAGACAAGGCATTGAGTACACACGTTTTTGACCAGGCAATTGCCATGGAGCGACAGGCCGATGGCACGTTCGCTGGCCATACCAGCCCGGCTTACGCCAATATGGTGGGGCCGTTTGGGGGCATCAGCGCAGCGCAGGCGATGAATGCGGTGCTGCTGCACCCGGATCGCCTGGGCGAGCCGGTGTCGCTCACCATCAATTTCGCAGCCGCGTTGGAGCCAGGGCCATTTTTGGTTGCGGCCCGGGCCGCCCGCACCAACCGTTCCACCCAGCACTGGATCATTGAAGTACTGCAAGGCGGCCAGACGGTATTGACCGGCACGGCGTTCACCGCGCTGCGACGCGACACATGGAGTGTGGACGAAGAACCCATGCCCGTTTGTCCCGCGCCCGATCTGGTTCCATTAGGCCAGGGGCCAATACCCATGGAGTGGGTGAAGCGCTACGAGATGCGACCCATGGAAGGGGCTATGCCACAAGTGTGGGACGGCAGTGGTGAAAGCAGCCTGACCCGGCTGTGGGTGCGAGACAACCCGGCGCGTGCGCTGGACTTTGCCTCCCTGACCGCACTGTGCGATGTGTTCTTTCCGCGGGTGTTCGTCCGCCGGGCCACGCTGGTGCCAATTGGCACCGTCACCATGACCATCTACTTCCACGCCGATCTGGCCCAGTTGCAGGCCAGTGGCAGCGGCTACCTGTTGGGCCAGGTCCGGGCACAGGCCTTTCGCAATGGCTACTTTGACCACACGGCCCAGTTGTGGAGTGAGGCCGGAGTCCTGCTGGCCACCACGCAGCAACTGGTTTATTACAAGAATTAACATGCTTGCGGGACAGACCGCAGCTGCGTAGCGGCAAGCTCTGTCCCCAACTGATTAGAAAGACACTCGATGAACGACATCCTGACCCACGTCGCCGACGGCGTTTTGACACTCACCATCAACCGGGTTGAGAAAAAAAACTCCTTTACCCCGGCCATGTACGCCGCCATGGCCGATGGGCTGGAGCAAGCCAAAAATGACCCCGCCATTTGCGTCACCGTCATCCAGGGCGACATCACGGTGTTCAGCGCGGGCAACGACATTGGCGACTTTTTGCAGCGCAAGCCCTCCACGCAAGAGTCACCAGTGTTCCTGTTCCTGCGCGCCATCGCGTCGCACCCCAAGCCCGTCATCGCCGCCGTGTGCGGGCCGGCCGTGGGCATTGGCACCACGCTGCTGTTTCACTGCGATCTGGTGTATGCAGGCGACAACGCGGCGTTTTCCATGCCCTTTGTGAACCTGGGCCTGTGCCCCGAGGCTGCTTCCAGTTTGCTGGTGCCGCAAATGATGGGTTACCACCGCGCTGCCGAAGCGTTGCTGCTGGGCGAGCCCTTCATGGCCGAGGCCGCCATGGAAGTGGGGCTGGTCAACCGCATCCTGCCGCCGACCGAGGTGAACGCCATGGTGCAGGCGCAAGCCCGCAAGCTGGCGGCCAAGCCGCTGGGCGCCTTGATCGAAACCAAACGCCTGATGAAGAAGGGCCAGATGGCCCAGGTGCTGGCACAGGTGAGCGAGGAAGGTGAGAGCTTTGCCCGCCTGTTGCATGAGCCTGCGGCGAAAGAAGCGTTTACCGCCTTCCTGGAGAAGCGCAAACCTGATTTCTCTAGAGTTTCATAAGAAAAATCGGCCGCTAGACCCCGTAAATATTGCGTAAGCAGCTCCTAAAATGATAGCGAAATCTGTTCGCCATCGCGCCGGGTGGCAATCAAGGGTTTGACTTGAGGGGCCAGCACGCTGGGACGGTTGGCTTCGGCTTGCGCCAGAGGTTGCACTTCTTGCAGCGTGGATAAACAGCGTCGCGTCAGATCCTGATGGGTTTTTGTACCGGTGAGGTTCCAGGCGACCTCGTCGGCGCGCAGGCTTCGAAAGAACTTCGCCGGCACTCCGGCGACCAGGGCCTGTGCCGCCACGCTCCAGCGGAGGCGGCGTGTGTATGGCTGGCAGCATGTCATTCACACGCCCCAGACTACATCTTTGTCCCCTTTTGCGCTGTTGCGCAGCAATTCGATGAGAGGGCCTGCACGGGCGCGCAGTCGCACGCTGTCGCCACCGGCTGCCAGTTCCATAGTCGGGGAAGGCCGAACAACATGGGACTCAGCAGCCTCATGCGTGACGACTGCAGCCTCCAGCGCAGCGATAGCCACTGGAATCTGCGCTACTGTGATGATGCCCTTGGCTGATGGCTCTCTGCCCATAATGGTGAGCATTTGGTCGCCATTGGGCTCAAGCATGATGACGTCGGCATCGGCCTGCGATTTGAACTTGTATATCATCGTGGCTCTCTTAAAAGGCAGTTGGATGGGCTTGGTGATGCGTTGCGTGGTTAACCATATCCCAAGAAAAGGAGTGCCTCTGTTCGCTAGCGAACATTGAATGTCCGGCCACTCTAATTTGAGTAAATTCAACTCCCATCCGTTCCGGTGCAAAGCGCCGTTCGTATCGTTGGCAGCTGTGTCTCGAAGCGCGCCCCGACAATGCTCACACGAATCACCCAGGCCAACCCTTGGTGGTTGCGACGCTGTTACAGCCTCACATCGCACCATAGCCCTGCATGACCCACTCTTGCCCCGCATGGAAAGCTATCCTGCCCATTGGTCGACAGTGCCGTGCCGTCAATGTGCGGGACCGCACAGCTCGTCCACCAAGTTTGGTGTAGCCTTGTGGCGAGCCTGACACTGCGCCAACACCACAAGGCTGAAATGGACATTGTGAAAAAAACCACCCCTTTGGCCCTGATACCCGCCGCCCTGTTTGCAGGCGTTGCCCAAGCCCAAGTACTGACGGCGGTCCCCAGCATGCCGTCCGTTCGCGAATGAAGTGCGCGTGGATTGGGGTATTGCTAACCGCGCTGTGCGGGGGCGCGTGGGCACAAGACGGGGGGGCTCCCTCCGCCTTTCATCTGAGCATCGAAGCACCTGACGAAATTCGTACGGTATTGGAGCGACACCTGGAGCTACAACGCTACCGTGCGCTGACCGACCTTAGTGACAACGAGTTGGAACGGTTGATGACCATTGCCGCCCAGGACAGCCGGGATCTGGTGGCCACGCTGGGTTACTTTTCTCCCGTGGTCCGTATTGACCGTCCAGGCGATGGGAACACAAAACCCCGGGTGATCACATTGACGGTCGAACCCGGTCGGCCGACGCTGATCAGCGAAGTGACGGTCGCGTTCAGCGGACCCATCACTCAGGACCCTTTGGCCGCTGCGCAGCGCCAGCAGATCCAGGACAGTTGGTCCCTGCGCACAGGGATGCGATTCTCGCAAAACCGCTGGGACACCGCCAAACATCAAGCCCTGCGCCAACTCACCACGGTGCGCTACCCCACCGGTCAAATTGACAGCTCGACGGCGGACGTCGACGCCCTCAACTACGTAGCCCACCTGAGCCTGACGCTGGATTCGGGCCCTGCCTATCAACTGGGTGGTTTGTTGGTTGGCGGCCTGGAGCGCTATGACACCGAACTGGTCACACGGCTGGCACGGCTGCCGCTTGGCACGCCTTACGCCCAATCCGATCTGGTCGCCGCGCAGCAGCGTTTGACCGACAGTGGCTTTTTTGACTCCGCCTATGTGAATCTGAACACCGCGGGCGACCCTGTAGCCGCCCCGGTGCTGGTGGAGTTGCGCGAAGCCAAACTGCAAAAACTCGTATCCGGTGTGGGTATCAGCACCGACGCTGGAGCGCGGTTGTCGCTGGAACACACCCACAACAAGGTGCCCGGGCTCGGCTGGCGCGCGGTTTCCAAAATCGCGTTGGACCGCGAAACCCGATCCATCGGTACCGAACTGACCGCACCGCCTGACCCGGACCATTGGCGCTGGGTCACCTCGGCCCAGTGGCAGGCACAACGCACCGGGAGCGTCGACGTCAACAGTCAGCGCCTGCGTTTTGGCCGCAGCCAAAGCCAGGACCGCGCGGACCGCAGTGTCTATGCCCAATATGACCGTGCCAACACCGCCAACATCGACTCCACCGAGCCCGCGCTGGTGCAGGCGTTGAGTGCTTACTACGCGGTCACATTGCGCAACTTTGACAGCACGCCCTTCCCCTCGCGTGGCTGGGGTGTCGGCTTGGCGGTGGGCGGCGGCGCGACTCTGGGTAGCCCGACCGACCCCTATGCCCGTGTGTTAGCCCGAGGGTTGACCTATCTGCCGCTGGACCGCGACACCAGGGGCTCAGCGTCGACGCAGCCTGCCGGGCGCCTGGCGCTGCGTGCCGAACTGGGCGCGGTGCTGGCCAAGGAGGGAATCGCCCTGCCCAGTACCGAATTGTTTTTGACCGGCGGCGACAACAGCGTGCGCGGCTACACCTTCCGCAGTATTGGTGTCGTGCGGCCCGGCGGACTGGTGGTGCCCGGCCGTTACCTGGCTACCGGCAGCGTGGAGTGGCAGCGCCCCATCACCATGAAGGGCCAACTGAGCGACTGGGAGAGCACCGTTTTCATTGACGCAGGTGCGGTGGCCGACCATGTTTCGGAGCTTCGGGCCAAGGTCGGCGTGGGCGCCGGGGTGCGTTGGAAAAGCCCGGTGGGACCGCTGCAAATTGACCTGGCCTACGGCCTAGAGGTCAAACTGCTGCGCTTGCACATGAACGTGGGGTTCAGCTTTTGATGGCCGTTTTGCGTGTGGGCCTGTACACCCTCGCGGCCGCACTGTTGAGCGTGCTGGTGCTGCTGGGCGGCGTCTGGGTCTGGGGCGGCTCCAGCAACTCGCTGAACCTGGCATTGGCGCGCGCCGCCAGCTACCTGCCTGCCGATCAAACCCTGGAGGTTGCCGACGCAACGGGCTCCTTGCGCCAGGGTGGCCACATCACCAGGCTGCGCTGGACGCGCGGCGCCTTGTCGGTCGAAGCCGTGGATGTCGACATCGCGTGGAGCCTGTTGCCGCTGTGGGATGGTGAATTGCGCGTGAGCAAGCTCGGTGCGCGGCAATTGACCATCGACGACCGCCGCCCCGCTACACCACCCGGCAGCACCGAGCCCCCGGTCGACCTGCAGTTGCCGATGCGGGTGGATGCGACGTTTGCCATTGATAACCTGGCCTGGGTTGGCCCACCGGGTTTGCAGGCCACCGGCGTTACAGGTCGCTACAAGTTTGATAGCGTTAACCATAGCCTGGACCAAGGCCAGCTGCATATTTCTTCAGGAACGTATGGCGTGAAGGCGCGCTTGCAAGCGCAGTCACCCATGGCGCTGGCGGTAGAACTCGAAGGCACCGTGCGCACCACGGTGCCCAGCAGCAAACAGACGATTACGGTCCAGGCCAACGCCAACATCACCGGATCGCTGGCGGGGCACGACGCCTTGCTGGTATTGCAAGCCGACCTGCGGCCTCACCTGGTGGTGGGCGCAGACAAAGCGTTGCAGGCCACGCTGACCGCCAATATCCAGCCCTGGCAAGCCCAGCCCCTGGTCCGCGCCCAAGCCCAATGGCAGGCTTTGAATCTGGCCGCGCTGTGGCCGCAAGCCCCGCAAACCCATTTGGCCGGTGCGGCCCATGTCACCCCTGCGGGCGCGGGTTGGCAGGCCGCTGTGCAACTGCGCAATAGTGGCAGCGGGCCCTGGAATCAACAGCAACTGCCACTGGAAAGCCTTGATGCGCAGATTGCCTTTACCGATGGGCAATGGGTCATTCAATCCCTGAAAGCCCTGGGCGCAGGTGGGCGCATATCCGCGCAGGGCCGGGCCAGTGGAACCAGTACTGGCGCAGCGATGGCGTCGGCCTGGCAGGTCAAAGCGACGGCGCAGGGCGTGAACCCCGCCGCGCTGGATACCCGCTTGGAGGCGGTGGTTCTGGATGGCCAACTGACGGCGCAGCAAACCGTAAGCGGTATCCGGTTCGACGCCCGCTTGCAAAGCGCCGCAGACCCAAGGTCTGCCAAGGTAGGCCCGGCCACACCGTCGGATACGCTGCGGGGCCTGAAACTCCAAACCGTTGAAGCCAGGGGCGTCTGGAAGAGCCCCGCCTTGCAACTCGACCACCTGCTGGTGGCAACCCCCGACGCCAAACTCGACGGCACAGCCGCCCTGCACATCCTGAGCGGCGCCGCCCAGGGTCGGCTGGCCCTTGCATTGCCCGGAGCCACGGCGACGCTGAACGGTAACCTGAGCGCCTCCAGTGGCAGCGGAGCACTGGAGGCCAAGGTCACTGATGCTGCCCGGTTAGCCCGGTGGCTGCACCAGTTGCCAGGCGCACCGGTCATGTTGCCCAAAGCCCTGCGCCAGGGCCGGGGTGCGCTTAGCGCGGGTTGGCAAGGCGGCTGGCAAAAGCAGGGTCAAAGTCAGGGGTTGACGTTGACAGTCGTCGCGCAGGTCGACCAGGACAAGCTGCGACTGGCCCTGCAGTCCACGCTGCAAGGTGGCCGTGTGAATGGCGCTACCTGGCAAGCGAGCCTGGACACGGCCAGCGTGACCGTCCAGGGCCTCACCAAAGCCGGCGTCTGGAGTCTGGCACTCGCAGACAAGGTCCAGTTCAAGCGGCAGCAAGACGCGCGCATCCATACGCTGGAGATGTCAGCCGGAGCTGCGCGGCTGACCGGCCCTGTTCCCGGCACCGCACGCTTGCAGTGGCAGGCGGCGCGCTGGGCACAACCCGCCACCAAGCCGGGCGTACCCGCCCAATGGCACACCCAGGGCAGCGTGCACGACCTGCCGCTGGCATGGCTCGAACTGCTGGGCCAGACCCAGGTGGCGAACCTGGGCCTCAAGGGTGATGTGTTATTTGGGGGGCAGTTGGACGTCAGCAGTGGCGACACACTCAAAATCCGCGCCACCCTGGAACGCACCGCGGGTGACCTTCAACTACAGGCGCCCGAGGCCCCCAGCGGCCAGATCAGCGTGGGCCTGCGCGTGGCCAAGCTTGAAGTGAACGCACAGGGTGACATGGTCAACGCCAAACTGCGCTGGGACAGTGAACGCGGGGGCCAGGTGAGTGCCGATGTCAGCACCCGACTGCAACACCAAAACGGCGCCTGGACCTGGCCTGCCGACGCGCCGTTGGCCGGCAGCGTCAGCGCCAAATTGCCACCGGTGGGCGCATGGTCGGTGCTGGCACCGCCGGGTTGGCGCATGCGCGGCACGCTGGACGCCAACGCCACTTTGTCGGGCACGGCCTCGGCACCGCAATGGCGCGGCACGGTGCTGGCGCAAGACCTGGCCCTGCGGTCCGTCGTGGATGGCATCGACTTCAGCCAGGGCTCCCTGCGCGCCAAGCTGGACGGCCAACGCCTGGAGATTGAAGAATTCAAACTCTACGGCGCGGGTGGCGCCAGTGATGGGCAACTGGTGGTCAAGGGTTCCGTGGCATGGTTGCCCCATACCGCAGATACCGCCGGTGCCAGCGCTGCCGAGCGCATCCGCATGGACCTGGTGGCGCAGGCGCAGTCCCTGCGCATGAGCACTCGGGCCGACCGGCGTCTGGTGGTGTCGGGCCAGGTCAGTGCCCAACTGGTCGACGCCCGCCTGGCCATCAACGGCACCCTGAAGGCGATGGAGGCTCTCTTCATCCTGCCCGACGACAGTACCCCGCGACTGGGCGACGACGTGCGTGTGCGTGGCCCACAAGCCAGCACCGTGCTGACCCCGGCGACCCCAACCCCAACCGGCGTGCGGGTGGTGCCGAATGTGGCCATCACGCTGGACCTGGGCGATAACTTTGACGTGCGCGGGCGCGGGCTGGACACGCGTCTGGCAGGCAGTCTGGAGCTGCGCAGCAATGCCGACACCAAACAAGTGCCGCGCCTCACGGGCTCGCTGCAAACCGTGCGCGGCACCTACAAAGCCTACGGCCAGCAGTTGGCCATCGAAGAAGGGGTGTTGCGCTTTAGCGGCCCCTTGGACAATCCGTCACTGGACATTCTGGCGCTGCGGCCCAACCTGCAACAGCGGGTTGGTGTCCAGGTCAATGGCACGGCGCTGGCACCGGTGGTGCGGCTCTACGCCGACCCCGACCTGCCGGATTCGGAAAAGCTGGCCTGGCTGGTGTTGGGCCGCTCCGCTGCCAACGGCGGCGCGGAATCCGCCATGCTGCAGCAGGCCGCCATGGCCTTGTTGGGCGGCAGTGGTCCGGGCATCACGGCCCGCCTGGCGCAGTCCCTGGGGCTCGACGAGCTGTCCATGGGCAGCGGCGCCAACACCGCGGATGGCGGCAGCACGGGCGCCACCGTCACGCTGGGCAAACGGCTGTCGCGGGATTTTTATGTCAGCTTTGAGCGCAGCATGGCTGACACCCTGGGCACGCTTTACATTTTCTACGACCTGTCGCGCCGCCTCACGCTGCGTGCGCAAAGTGGGGAGCAGAGCGCGGTGGATGTGATCTTTACGCTGCGGTATGACTGACGGGGTCCTGTTCGTCTTGGCGCGTCGCAGTGTAGATATGCCAGACCGCCATGAACATGGCTGCAATGGCCGGGCCGATGACAAAGCCGTTGATGCCAAACACCACCATGCCACTCAGCGTGGTGATCATCACCACGTAGTCGGGCATGCGCGTGTCTTTGCCCACCAGAATGGGCCGCAACAGGTTGTCGATCAAGCCAATCACCAGCACACCCCAGGCGCACAGCGCAAGGCCTTGCCAGAGTGCGCCTGTGACAAAGAAGTACAGCGCCAAGGGCAGCCACACCAGCCCCGCGCCAATGCCCAACGTCTGCGTGGCGAGGTACTGGCTGCCCTGTGCCAATGCAGCGGAGATCCGTCGTTGCAAAGCCGAGATATTGACCCGACCGAAGCGGTCCAGCAAAGCCGTCAACCAGTCTGCCAAGGCATTGAACACACCGCGAAAATAACGCGTGGGATTCACCTCGTCCGACTGCACCAGATGGTAAAACTGGGCTACCTCCTGGGCCAGCGCGGCGGTCAGCAATGCAAAGGGCAGTATCAGCACCACCAGTATCAACGCCAGGGTCACCACCAGGGATTGGTGTCCAGGAGCGTGATGTGTGGTGTGCGGCGTGTACCGGGCGCAGAGCCATCCCGCAGTGATTCAAAACACCCCGTTTGAGCAAGAAGCGTTTACCGCCTTCCTGGAGAAGCGCAAACCTGATTTTCCAGATAATTGAGTGCCAAATAGGCCTCTAGAGCCCGTGGAATTTGCGTAAGCAGCTATAAAGACGATAGCATTTCTTGTCAACACCAATCAGGAGACTCTGTGAACACTTCTTCGCAAACCGCACCCAGCCTGCAGGGCAAGACCCTGTTCATCACCGGCGCCTCGCGCGGCATTGGCCTGGCCGTTGCCAAGCGTGCGGCGGCGGACGGTGCCAACATTGTCATTCTGGCCAAGACCACCGAAGCCAATCCCAAGCTGCCGGGCACGATCTACAGCGCAGCCAAAGAAATTGAAGCCGCTGGCGGGCAGGCCCTGCCGCTGGCGGTGGACATCCGCGACGATGACGCGGTGTTCGCGGCCGTGGCCCAGGCGGTGCAGACCTTTGGCGGCATTGACGTGCTGATCAACAACGCCAGCGCCATCAGCCTGACCAACACCGAAGCCACGCCCATGAAGCGTTTCGATTTGATGAACGGCATCAACGCGCGCGGCACCTATCTGTGCACCGCAGCCTGCCTGCCCGAGCTCAAGAAGTCGGCGGCCGCCGGGCGCAAGCCTCAGGTGCTGACCATGTCACCGCCGCTCTCGATGAAGACCCACTGGTTTGCGCCGCACACCGCCTACAGCATGGCCAAGTACGGCATGAGTTTGTGCACGTTGGGCCACGCGGGCGAGTTCAAGAAACTCGGCATTGCGGTGAACAGCCTGTGGCCGCGTACGGCAATAGCCACCGCCGCCATGCAGATGATTCCTGGTGTGGACGTGGCGCTGTGCCGCACGCCGGACATCATGGCTGACGCGGCCTATTGCGTGCTCACCGCCAACAGTTTTGAAACTGGCAACTTTTACATAGACGACGCGGTGCTGGCCGCAAATGGCATGACTGATCTGGACCGGTATGCCGTGACTCCTGGCAACACAAATTTCTTGCCAGACTTTTTTGTTGATTGAGGCGGAAGTCTGGGGCAAGCCTTCAAGAGACACCGCTCAAATAGTCGCGGCCTTGTGCGTGTAGCACTTCTTCGGGCAGATCTTTGAGCAGGCCGTGCAGCCAATGCACAGCTCCTGGTGTGCAATGGTCATGACCTTGCGCTCGTACTCGTCGTCATCATCGTCATCGTCCAGATCGACCGGAATGCGCTCGCCGTCTTCCGTCAGCCCCACCAGCGCCAGCACGCCGCGCGGGCACACTTTGAAGCAACGGCCGCAGCCAATGCATTTGGTGTCATCCAGTGACTCGACAAAGGTCGGTGTCCAGGTTTCCCCGCTGGGCAGGGTTACGTTAAAAGTGTTGCTCATAGTGCTGCCGCCTCCTTGCGTGCTGCCATCAGCATGGCGTGCGCCTCGTGACAGCGCTGGGCCACTTCAGGAATCTTCTCCCAGTCCGTCGGAAGCTCCTCGGACAGGTCATGCAAATCCATCTTGGCCTGTGTGGCGCGCGCGTTGAGTTTTTTCAGCCGCGCCTTGATCTCTTCAGCATCCGTGCTCATGGTCAGGCTCCGTATTGCGCCACTGCGGGGTAGGTGCGAATCATGGTGACCGCTTCGTCAAAGAATTTGCCGCCCGCCGCTGCCAGCTTGGCCAGGGACGGGAAACCAAAGCGGTGCACATCGCGCAGCTGCTTGTTGACCACCACCAGGCGTCCGGCAATCAGCACCATGCGGCCAAAGCCTTCGTGGCTCATCTTCATCATGGGCGAGACCATCTGACCTGTTTCGCGCTCAACGGCCACGGCCACAGCGTTGTAGAAGATCTCCAGATGCCACAACGTCTCGGGGTCCGGGTCACCCAGGATGGGCAGGGCGCGGCGCTCTTCTGCGGTGTGGATATAGGGCTTGAGCAATTGCAAGTCGCTCTTGTTGTCCCAGGTGCCGTTCATGTCTTGCGCGCGCAATTGCTTGATGAGTTGTTGCAAGAAGGGCGTGTTGAGATAGGTTTCGTCGCTGGCGGTTTCCGATACCGCGTCCAGGGTTGCTTCTTCCGTCATGGGGTGACCTCGTCTTCTTCAAAATTGGGGGTGTAGGCGCCGTCCTTGGCCAGTGCCTTGCGCAGCCAGGGCGGTGGTGTACCCTGGAGCACGACCTGCAGCTTGTCCAGAATCTCGGCAATCGACTCGGGCTGGGGCACCTTGATCGGGTGGATCTTCATCGCCACCACGCGCGCGGCGCCCGAGCCACCGATGGCGGCCACGTAGACGATGGCGCAGTCCTTGATGGCTTCGAGCTTGGGCGCCAGCTTGTCTTCGTCGCCGTCTTCCTCCAGCTTGTCGCCAAACTCGAAGCTCTCGACAAAATGGTGTCCCTGGGGCGATACGTCGTACACGACGATGCTCTTGGCCCAGCCGAAGTGCGCATCCACGCGCTCTTTGTCCTGTGTCGCGAAGGCGATTTTCATTTCACACTCTCCTTGGTTGCTTGGTTGCTTGGTTGCTTGGTTGCTTGGTTGCTTGGTTGCTTGGTTGGTTGGTCGGTCGGTAGGTCGGTAGGTCGGTAGGTCGGTAGGTGGGTTGGATCGATGGTGTTCAGGCACTGGCTTCGGCCAGGCTTTGGGGGATAGGTTCTGCGGAAAGCGGTGCACCGGACGTGGCACCGTGCGTTGCCGCGCGCAGGGCTTGCGGCGTCAGTGGCCAGTCGGTGGCATGGTGGTGCCCGATCTGCTCCATCATGGTGTTGGCAATCTCGAAGATCAGCGCCGTGGTGCCGCGGTAGCCCACCTGCACGCGGTGCGCGTTGCCAATGCGGTCAAACACCGGAAACCCAATGCGCAACAGCGGCTTGCCCATACGCTCGGCGGCCTGGCGGCCATGTGAATGCGTGATCAACAGATCGCAATCGGCAGCGCCCGTTTCCAGGTCTTCCAGGTCGCCCAGAATCACTTGCTCTGCTGGCAGCAGTGCGTGCGCGGCCGACTTGGTGGTGCTCACGCAGCAACGCAGCTCCGCACCCATTTCATGCAACAGGCTGCCCACGGCCAGCAGCAGGTCGGGCTCGGCGGCAATGGCCACCTTGGTGCCACCGGTATAGAAATGGCCGTCCAGCATCGCATCCAACAACTGGCTGCGCTGGCGGCGGTATTTGGCGGGCACGGCGCGGCCAGAGATCTGCGCCAGGCGTTGCAGCAAGCGGTCATTGCATTCGAGCCCGGTCAGGCGCTCAAAAATCTCCAGCGGTGTGCCTGCAATTTCCTGCAGAGCCTGCGCACCCTCGCGCGTTTGCTCGCCAACGCCAATAGTGAAGGCTGACGCGCCCGCAGCACGAATCTGCTCCAGCGTTGTGCCGCCCAGCGTGGTGCCACGCCAGTCCGGCGGAATGTGCCCATCCAGAGAGCCGGAAATATCCGGCAACACAATGGCCGTCAGGCCAAAGGCTTCGATGATTTCACGCAACTCGTCGATGTCCGCAGGCGACAGATGGCTGCCCGGCAGCAGCGTGACCTGGTCCGCCTTCGCTGGCAGGGGCTTGACCAGCGTGCGCACGATAGCGGTGATGGCATGCGCGTAGCCGTCTTCAAAACCACCCACGTAATCGGGCGTGGAAACGTAGACAATCTCGGTGTCCGACAGCTCCGGCTTGCGCTTGCGCACGGTGACGAGGTAGCCGTCCACATCGTCGCCCTTGGTCTCGGTCAGTCCGGTGGAGCAGATGGCGATGATCCTGGGTGCTGCGCGCTTGCGGATATTGAGCAGGGCAGCCTCAATGTTGTCGTAGCCGCCCATGATGGAGGTCACCTCATTCATGGCCGTGGTCTGCAGCGGAATCGCCTCCTTGAAGTGCCGCACCAAAAGCACCAACCCGAACGAGGTGCAGCCCTGCGAGCCGTGCATCACCGGCATACAGGCGTCCAGCCCCAGAAAGGCCAGGCTCGCCCCCAGTGGCTGGCTCATCTTGAGCGGATTGACCGAACAGGATTTTTTGGATTCAACAACGCGGGCCATATCAAGCCACCGCGCCCAGCGTTTCACCGTCATCACCCCAGGGCGCAGGTATGCGCACCTGCTGCCACACCGGGTTGAAGATGGCGCGGTCAATCTCCTGCACCAGTTCGACCATGCCTTCGTAGCCCGCGTACGGATGGTGGCGCTCCTGGTTGATGTCCAGCCAGGGCATGCGCGCCTTGAGCGCCACAAACTGCGAGCGCCCACCCGACAGCATGATGTCGGCCCGCGCATCGCGCAGCATGGCGTACATCTCGCGGGGTGTCATGTCGTCGATCATGTGGGCGTCCGCTCCCTCGCCCATGATCTCCTTGATCTTTTCCTTGTCTTCCTTGGTGGACTTTTTGACGCTGGTGCCGACAATCTCCATGCCGCCCTCTTGTAGTGCCGCCACCACCGACCACGATTTCACACCCCCCGTAATGAGCAACACGCGCTTGCCGGCCAGGCGCTGCTTGTACTGCGCAATGCGCTTCCAGGCGCGCGCCTCTTCCACTTCAATCAGGCGTTCGGTGCGGTCCAGCAAGTCAGCGGGGGCACCGGTTTGCACCAGCAGTTTGGCAATCTGGCGCAGCGTGTCGCTCATGTCGCCAATGCCGTAGAACGAACCTTCAAAGTACGGAATGCCCCAGCGCTGCTCCATCTTGGTGGCGATGTTGATCATCGACTTGGAGCACACCATCATGTTCACTTTTGCACGGTGCGCGGTTGCCACTTCGTTGTAGCGACCGTCACCCGCAATGCACGACAGGATGCGAATGCCAAGCGCGTCCAGCAGCGGCTTGACCTGCCACAGCTCGCCCACCAGGTTGTATTCGCCAATGATGTTGATGTCATAGGGCGTGGTGAATTCGGGCTCGCGTGTGCCAATCACGTAGTCCAGCAGCGCCTCGGCACCCAGCTTGTTGCCCAGGTTCTTGGGGCCAGCGAAACCGGGCGCGTTGACCGGAATGATGGGCTTGCCAAACTTCTCGGTGGCGCGCTGGCAGACCGCCTCGATGTCGTCGCCCACCAGTGCGGTCACACAGGTCTGGTAGACGAAGACGGCGGGTGGGTCATACTTCTCAATGATCTCGCGGATGGATTTGAACAGGCGCTTCTCACCGCCATAAATCACGTCCAGCTCGTTGATGTCGGTTGTGAAACCGGTGCGGTACAGCTGCGATCCGGACGATGCGCTGTGCCGGTTGTCCCACGAGTTGCCCTCGCAGGCAATCGGCCCATGCACCAGGTGCGCCACGTCCGCGATGGGCTGCAGCGCGATCTTGGCCCCGTCAAACGCGCACCCCCCCGCAGCGGCGCCAGGGTTCAACTGTTTGGTGCAGCCCTTCTTGCGCTCTTTCTCAGTCTTGCCCTGGTTGATGTCGCAGCCAGGCTCATCAAACACTTCGGCAATTTTGGCCTTGAGCAAGACAGACATGGAAGACTCCTGACAGGGTGGGGTGTCCTCTTATTGCAATTTGGGTGCCAGGGGGAAATGAGCCTCTAAACGGCGGTTGTTGCGGGTAACTGGCGCGATAGACGTGAAAATTTGGCGACTTTGAAGGGATTGCGACAAACGGGGTGTGACAGGTTGATCGGCATCAGACGGTGGGGCGCTGCAGGCGAAATTGGGGTCGGAGCACCGTTCGCGTAGCGGAGGTGTGCTCAGACCCCAATTTCGTGCCGTGGCCGGAGCGGGTGAAAGTGGGAGCACCTGCTACAGACACATTGCGGGCATCCACCCGGTGTCCTCGTGAGTCAGGTAGGCCGCGATGCCAGTCACAGATTTAGGACCGCGACTGACTCCAGACGGCCAGGACCGGTCAGACAGCTTGCCGAACTGCCTTCTTCAAACTGGCCATCCGATGCCCCACCAAGCGCGTCATTGGCAACACCATGAAGGCACGCGCTTGGCCACAGCAAAAGACGCAAGCGTGGATCAGTGCGTCTGCACTGAACAAGATGACGAATCTTGTATTGCCGATGTCGGTAAAAAACTGAAAAGAGTCGGGAAACGGGAGAGCCTTAGCCAATTTCCGATTTATTCAACCCCCAAATACGGTTTGAAGTTGCCGCCCCCACCGCGCACCCCGAAGGCGCCCTTGGGGGACGAGATCCGAGGCGCCGCCGGCAAGCGCCTTTCACCAATTGCGGGCGTATGGCGGGCGCGCGATGAAGGCGCCTCGCTTCCGGTTTTAAAGAATGCAATTGACTGCTGCAGCTGCTCGGCTTGACCAGACAGCTCCTCACTGGTGGCTGCCAACTCTTCCGAAGCCGATGCATTTTGCTGGGTAGCCTTTGAGAGCTGCCCCATAGCCCCACCGATTTGAACCACAGATTCGCTTTGCTCTGTACTGGATGCCGCAATTTCTTGCACCAACTCACTTGTTTTTTGAATATTGGGAACAATGGCATCGAGCAATCGGCCCGCTCGTTCTGCCGTATTTACGCTGTTACCCGCTAACTCCCCAATTTCTTTTGCCGCCTCTTGGCTGCGCTCTGCCAATTTGCGCACCTCAGCGGCCACAACTGCAAAGCCTTTTCCGTGTTCACCCGCTCGTGCTGCTTCAATGGCAGCGTTCAACGCCAGCAAATTGGTTTGGTAAGCAATGTCATCAATGATGCCAATTTTGGCGGCGATTTGCTTCATGGCTACAACGGTCAGACCGACTGCGCCACCGCCGTCTGAGGCCTCCTTGCTTGCTTTAGTAGCCATGCTGTCGGTCACTCGGGCGTTGTCACTGTTCTGGCTGATGGATGCCGACATGACATCAATTTGGGAACTGGTTTCCTCCACACTGGCCGCTTGCTCGCTGGCTGCTTGGCTTAGGGACTGTGCGGTGGCTGACACTTGATTGGCCGCACCGGTTAGTGCGTCAGCAGCGCTGCGCACTTCACCCAGCACTCGGGTCAGGTTATCGGCAGTGCTATTGGCATTGTCTTTGACTTTGCCAAAGAGGCCATCGTAGTTGCGCTTGATACGGTGGGTTAAGTCGCCTACTGCAAATGCGGCCAACAGGTCGGACACATCGGTAAGCCCCTGCTCACTGGTGTCCACGAGTTGATTCATACCGGTGCTCAGGGTCGCGAAGAAACCGGTTTTTCCATGAAGGTCTATGCGCTGACCAAAGTCCCCTTGCGCTGCAGCTTGAACGACCTGCGCGACTTCTATTTCGACACCCACCTCTGCGGTGCGGTCAGCCCACTCCACCACTGTGCCAAGGCGCGTACCGCGGGCATCCACAATGGGATTGGCATTGAGGCTGAAATACAAACTGCCTATCTGTATCTGGGTTTTGTAGGTGCTTTGCAGTCCCGCCAACATGCCGCTCTGGTGTGCAGGGTTTTTGTGGAAAACATCGATGCTTTGCCCCATGAGTTTGCGGGCGTCAAATTGAGGCAAAGACTTGCGCAGCTCAGACTCGTTGCCCTGCATCATGTTGGCTACGGTGTCATTCATGTAGATGATCACATTGTTCGCGTCTGCAATCATCACATTGGTGCTGCACTTATCAAGCGCTTGTACGATGCGCTGGTTGGTGATGGCTTGACGTACTGACTCTGCTAACCCATCGCGCACAGCATCCATTTGCGCATTGAACACCGCCTTGTCACCCGGCTGGGGTGGCAAAGATACCGAAAAGTCTTGTCGGGCATAGCTGCCAACCAAATCGCTGATTTGCTGCAAGCCACGGTTTTGGGTTATGACCAAAGCGTCAATCGTGTCGGCCAAGTCAGCAAACTCGCCCGGTAAGTCCTGCTTGTCCATACGTGCTGCCATTTGACCGGCCTGCTGGGCACTTGCAAGCTTGCCAATGGACTCATTGAGACCACGAATACGCTGACTCAGGACTTGCATCGATGCGAGCAGACTCTGGGTGTCACCGGCTTGCAATTGCACTTTTGAGTTGAGATGACCCTGGGTTACATCGCGCACCAAACGCCACACTTCTGTGGGGTCGCCACCCAACTGGCGCAAGATGGTGCGCACTATGAAATAGCCCGAACCAATGAGTAAGAGACTTGCCAGCGCGATGACTATCCAGTTGATTTGCAGGCCTTGGCGCCCCTGTATAGTTGCCTCATCTAAAACGTTTCCGGAAATTTTTTGAATGGAATCGCCAAACGCCTCCATGCTTGTTTCCAAGGTCTTGAACTGGGTATCAAACAGAGGCCACGCCGCGTTGCCCTCGACTTTTCCAGCAAAAGCCGCATTGACAGTTGCCAAGGCCGTTGCCTTATATCCATCGAGAGCTTTGCGCAAAGTGGGCAGGTCTTTGTTGATGTCGGGATGATTTTGATCCGCCACAAATTGAATGCTTTTGTCAAAACTGGCAATGTGTTCTGCCAAATCGGCCTCTACGCCCTTTTTATCTTCTGCAGACGGCTTAGCTTCTGCGCCTATTCGCAGAGCATTGAGCACATCTCCACGAATGGCATCGTGCATCATGTCTGCCTGCATTTGGGCTCGCAAGACCTCCGTCAACGCTTGGGCTTGTTCGCCAAATTGGGTTTGGCGTTTCGTGTTGTAAACACCCATACCTCCCACAACCAACAGCGCAGCCAATGCGCCGGCAATTAAAAGATACAGCCTTGCTCTAAGTGTCATATTCGTGTTCCCATACCTGAATTTGATTCCCATTCCAACCTTACCACTAGCCACACAACTTGCATCGCTCGGTTAAAGAGTCGATTGTCATGCTTTCCCCGCTTGCCGGTGCGCCAGTGGGTGCTGTCTGTTCCAAAGCGGCTGCGCCAATTCCTGCAGCGCGACGGGGCGGCGCTCAGAATGGAACTACGCATCATTCTGAGGGTCATCGCGCAAAGCCTGCGATCCAATTGCCACGGTGCTGTAAATGCGGACAAGGCGACCCTGCGCCGCCAGGTTGAGCAGCTGGCTGGGACGAGCCGGTCAGAATGAAGTCGCCCATGCGGCCCCGTTCATCGACCATGCCTTGCAGCCACGATAGCAAGTGCGGGCAGCGCTGCACCTCATCCAGAATCGCCCCGGACCCAAACCGGTTCAAAAACGCGCGCGGGTCGTGTTCGGCAAACTCGTGCTCGTCCGGGTTTTCAAGCGACACATAGGCTTTGTCCGCGAAAACTTCCCTCGCCTGGGTCGTCTTGCCGGACTGGCGCGGCCCGGTCAGGGCGATGATGGGAAAGCCTTTGGCCAGGCGCTGCAAGCTAAGCGTAGCGATGCGGTGCGGTGCGGTGCGGTGCGGTGCGGTGCGGGGTATTATTGTTTGCAAGTCGGAGTTTGTGCGTTCTTTTCTGGAGGGCGCAAGCGGAATGTTGCTATCTATTTAATAGCTGCTTGCGCAGATTCCACGGTGGCTACAGCCCTAAATGACTCGCAAATTCCTCAACCAGCCGTTGGCAGCTTGGCCCCGCTCAGATGCAGCTGTATCCAGCGCTTGAGTTCGGCCACGTGCTCGCTTTCTTCCTCGACAAACTCTTTGGCCAGTACCTTGATTTCGGGGTCATCGGTGGCAGCCAGCACACCGGCGTAAAAGTCCAGACCCGCGGTCTCGGCGTCCAGCGCCACCTGCAGCGCCTGCTCGATGCCGATAAACGGGTCGGCCGCCCAGATCGCTGCTGCCTCGGGGCTCTCGATGTCGGGCCAGCGGTAGTCGTTGCTGCTCATTTCCGGAAGGTTGCGAAAACCGGCCCGGGCACGGGCGTCGCCCAGATGCAGCAGCGAGTAGTCGGCCAGCCGCCGAAACAGCCGCCCGACTTCCTTGTTGCCCGCAGTCGTCATGGCATCGGCCAGCTGCCCAAATCGCAACGCGGCCTCCTGTTCGAGCTGAATGGTGTGGGCTAAAAATTCTTCAACGGATTTCATGGCTTTCCTTTGTCAATAGCCGATTTCGAACCAGGTCGGCTCCTGCCGCCGCAGTGCTGCAATGAGTTCCAGCGTGGCGGGTGCCAGGGCCTGTGTGCCGTACCAGACCTCGGCACGGCGCGGGTGGGCATCGCGCTCCAGCAGTTGCTGTAAACACTCCCAGCCATGCCAGTCAATCTGCAGCAGACGTTGGCGTAGCGGCTCTGGCAAATGCGACAGGGTCTGTGCAATTGCCAGCAGATTTGCCTCCACCCGCAGGAGCGTGTTGGCGCTCGCAAAGAGTTCCTCTTCGCCCTGCATTTCAGCCAGCAGCACGGCGATATTCTTCCCGCAGGCCTGCAAGATGTCGTATTGCATTCGGGTCAGCATACGAGGCCCGTCTCAGTCGTCCGTCAGCACATCCAGCGCCACCAGCTGCTCGTGCAGAGCATGGCGGGCACGCCACATGGCTTTGTCAGCGATCAGCGGGTCACGCCCTTCAAAGGCGGCAACCGCCTCGGCCTCATCCCAATAGACATAGCGCTCGACCTCGGGGGAGGTCATCGTTGCCATCTTGTGGGCAAAGTCTTGCTTGTCAAAGGCAAACCAGGCACGCGGATAGCCGTGATCGGGGAGTTCCACGACATAGATCACAGCCTACTCCACACCTTCGTTGGTGGCCTTGACCCACACCGCCCGGCGGATGCGCTGGGTGATGCCCGCAGGGCTGGCGTCAAAAACACGCTGCGCAGCGGAGAGAGCCGCTTGCGCCACGGCTGCCTCAGCCAGCGTGAAAGGCAGGCGACCCGCCGCATGGGTTGCACCGGGCACCGCCCTGGCAATGGCCTGGCGGTTGGGGTGCTCGTCCATCGGTATCAGGCCGTCCGCCTCGCGCACGCCACCCAGGCATACCCAGCCATCGATGACCTCGACCTTGCGGCCGTCCTGCGTGGTCTTGATGTAGGCCGCAGTCATGGTCAGAACTTGACCAGGATGTCCTCGTCGCGCAAGACCATCTGGCAAGCCAGACGCCAGGGCGATGGCAGGTCGCTGGTCTCCGCCTTGGCGATTTGCTCTGCGGTAATCTTGCCGGCGAGCTTCAGTACCGTTTTCTCTTTCTCGGTCATGGCAACGCCGATGGGCGTCTGCTTCGCCAGTATGGATACCTGAACCTGGCAGGAGCCGCACTCTCCGTTTTCGCATTCATGGTCCACCGGGATCTTGTGGGCCTTGGCGATTCCGAGCAGCGTTTTGGTGTCTCCGGCGACGGCGTACACCGTCACGTCCTTCTTCATCGCAGGAGAGCTAAAGGTTACGTTTGGCATGGTGTTCCCCCTATCGGATGATGTCGTAGCTGTAGTCGGTCTTGGCGATTTCCATGGTGTTGCCATCAAGCGCTTCAAAGAACTCGTCGAGCAGCATGATCAGCGTGCGCATCGCGCCGTCATAGCCCCAGGTGGGGTAGCGGTGGTAGTGGTGGCGATCAAAGATCGGGAACACCATGCGCACCAGTGGTGTCTTGGTGTCGCGCTCCAGGAACTTGCCATAGGTGTTGCCGATCATGAAGTCCACCGGCTCGGTGAATAACAACGAACGCAGGTGCCACAGGTCGCGCTTGGGGTAGGCCTTGCAGTCCTTGCCGTAGGGGCTAGACGCAAACAGCGCGTTCATCTTCACTTCCCACTCCTTGGCGCCGTTGGTGGACAGTACGTGGGTAGGCTCGGCGCCCAGTTCCAGCAGGAAGGCAGAGTAGCCCAGCATCTGGTCAGGGTCGCCGTACAGCGCATAGCGCTTGCCGTGCAAATGGGCCTGGCTGTCGGCCATGGCATCGACCAGCTCGCCGCGTTCTTTTTCCAGTGCGGCGGGGATGGGCTTGCCAGTCAGACGCGAGATTTCCATCAGGAACTGGTCGGTGCCTGCCACGCCCATGGGGGCGTTGAGTACCACCACTTCCTGGCCATGCTCGCGGATGAACTTGGTGGTCTTCTCGCAGCAGAACTCCTGGAACACGATGGTGGCCTTGGCATGCAGGGCGGCAATCACTTCTTCCTTGGTCGTGCCACCGGCATACATGCGGAACTCGCCATCGGTTGGCGTATTCCAGTTGCCCGACGGATCACAGATGATGTTCACCTTAACGCCGAACAGGTCGAAAATCCGTCGGATTTCCTTCATGTTGCCCACCACAAAGCCGTCAAAGCCGCCTATGAAATTGATGCTGTCATCGGGCACGCGAACCAAGGGTTCAGTGGTCTTGGCCTTGCCATCCCAGAAGTGGCGCAGCACGCCCATCAGCGCGTTGTCATAACCCGTGATGTGGCTGCCCACAAAGGCGGGTGTGTGGGCGAAAGGCACGTCAAACTCTTCGGGAATGCTGCCCTTTTGCTTGCTGGTCTTGATGAAGGCGTCCACGTCGTCACCAATGACTTCGGCCATGCAGGTGGTCGATACGGCAATCATGTCGGGCTTGTACAGGCTGTAGGCGTTGGCCAGGCCGTCCACCATGTTGTTCAAACCGCCGAACACGGCTGCGTCTTCGGTCATGGATGAGCTGACACACGAGGTGGGCTCCTTGAAATGACGGCTGAAGTGCGAGCGGTAATACGCTACGCAGCCCTGGCTGCCGTGCACAAAACTCAAGGTCTTGGCAAAGCCGTTGGCCACGTACACGGCACCCAGGGGCTGGCAGGCTTTGGCGGGGTTGATGGTGAGGGAATCGCGGGCAAAGTTCTTTGCCTTGTAGTCTTCGGTCTTGGTCCACTCGACGATCGATTTGATCTTGTCGTCGGCGTGGTTGAACTCGAATTCCTTCTTGTCGGCGAGCATTTTCTTGTACTCGGGCTCACGAAACAGCATTTCGTGGTAGATGACTTTGTCGGCTGATTGAGACATAACTGGCTCCAATAGATAGGTGAATCGGTGGTGTGCGGATCAAGTTTTCCAGGGCGCCTTGGTCAGACCCCAGATGGGCGAACTGATGGCCATGTCCATGTCGCGGGCGAAGATGGCAAAGCCGTCATAGCCGTGGTAGGGGCCGGAGTAATCCCAGCTGTGCATCTGGCGGAACGGCACGCCCATCTTCTGGAACACATACTTTTCCTTGATGCCGGAGCCCACCAGGTCGGGCTTGACCTTGTCGACAAAGTGCTCGAACTCGTAGCCGGTCACATCGTCATAAATCAGCGTGGCATCCTTGATGTAGTGCGTGGTGCGCTGGTAGTCGTCGTTGTGGCCGAACTCATAGCCGGTGCCGACCACGACCATGCCCAGGTCTTCGTAGGCACCAATCACGTGACGGGGGCGCAGGCCACCGATGTACAGCATGACGGTTTTTCCTTCGAGGCGGGGCTTGTACTTGTCGACCACGGCCTGCATCAGCGGCTTGTACTTGGCAATCACCTCTTCGGCCTTGGCCTTGATGGTGTCGTCAAAGTGGCTCGCGATTTCGCGCAGGCTCTTCTCGATCATGGTGGGGCCGAAGAAGTTGTACTCTACCCATGGCACTCCGTACTTCTCTTCCATGTGCCGGCTGATGTAGTTCATCGAGCGGTAGCAGTGCAGCACATTGAGCTTGGCCTTGGGCGTGTTTTCAATCTCGGCGATGGTGCCGTCGCCAGACCACTGCGAAATGACGCGCAAGCCCATTTCTTCGAGCAGGATGCGGCTGGACCAGGCGTCGCCACCGATGTTGTAGTCGCCAATGATGGCCACGTCGTAAGGGGTAGAGACAAACTCGGGGCGCTTGTTGGGGTCGGTGCGGTCAAACACCCAGTCGCGGATCGCGTCATTGGCCAGGTGGTGGCCGAGCGACTGGCTCACGCCGCGGAATCCTTCACAGCGCACGGGCACGATGGTGTGGCCTTCGAGCTCCTTGCTCTTCTTCTTCGACACCGCTTCGATGTCGTCACCAATCAGGCCAATGGGGCATTCAGACTGGATGGAGATGCCCTTGTTCAGGGGGAACAATTCCTGAATTTCGTCGATGATCTTGTCGAGCTTTTTGTCGCCGCCGAAGACGATGTCTTTCTCCTGAAAGTCGGAGGTGAACTGCATGGTCACAAAGGTGTCGATGCCGGTGGTGCCGATGTAATAGTTGCGGCGGGCTGCCCACGAATACTGGCCGCAGCCGACCGGGCCGTGGCTGATGTGCACCATGTCCTTGATGGGGCCCCACACCACGCCTTTGGAGCCAGCGTAGGCGCAACCGCGAATGGTCATTACTCCGGGCAATGACTTGATATTGGACTTGACGCCGCAGTCAGGCTTGCCTTCTTCAAACGAGCCCAGGTGCTTGGCGCGCCGCTTGGCCATCTTTTCGGGATAGGCCTTCAGCACTTCATCGATCAGGGCCTTGTTTGTGGCCTTGCGCTCTTCAACGGTGGCGGTCATGAGGGAAACTCCAGTAGGTAAATTAATTGGGGGTTGCTTGACTCACAGCATCTAGCGCATACCGTGAACCATCCAGGGCTTCCGCGGAACTGGCTAAGCCAGGCCGCTGGGAGCGCCCCCTTGAGGGGGGAGGCGGCTACACGCAGTGAGCAAGCAACGGGGGGGAGCCAGTCAGGCCGCCAGAGCAGCGGCAGTTTTTCCGACTTGGGTTTCGTCGATCGTGTCCATGATCCCGAACTCCATCAGCATGTCTTCCAACTGATCCATGGTGATGGGGGTAGGGATGGTGCCGTTACCGGCGTTGTTGTGGACCTTGGAAGCCAGCGTGCGGTATTCAGCGGCTTGCTTGGAATCGGGTGCGTACTCGATCACGGTCATGCGGCGCAGTTCGGCGTGTTGCACGATGTTGTCGCGTGGCACAAAGTGGATCAGCTTGGTACCCAGCATGCCAGCCAGGGCGTCAGCCAGTTCCAGTTCCTTGTCAGTTTGACGCTCGTTACACACCAGGCCACCCAGACGCACACCACCCGAGTTGGCGTATTTCAGAATGCCTTTGGAGATGTTGTTGGCAGCGTACATGGCCATCATTTCGCCGGACATGACGATGTAGATTTCCTGTGCCTTGTTTTCACGGATGGGCATGGCAAAGCCACCGCACACCACGTCGCCCAGTACGTCGTAGGACACATAGTCCACGCCGTCATACGCGCCGTTTTCTTCCAGGAAGTTGATCGAGGTGATCACACCGCGACCCGCGCAACCCACGCCTGGCTCTGGGCCACCGGATTCGACGCAGCGGATGTTTTTGTAACCGATCTTCATCACGTCTTCGAGCTCCAGATCCTCCACCGAGCCGGCCTCCGCTGCGAGCGACAGAATCGTGTCCTGTGCCTTTGCGTGCAGGATCAGGCGGGTGGAGTCAGCCTTGGGGTCGCAGCCGACGATCAGGATTTTTTGGCCCAGGTCAGACAGGGCTGCCAGGGTGTTTTGGGAAGTGGTCGATTTGCCGATGCCACCTTTGCCGTAGAAGGCGATTTGCCGAAGTTTTGCCATTTGAATACTCCAATAAAAAGAAAGTTAAGAACCAAGCTAGCGTTGCCGCGACTGGGTCAGCTTTCGTGCCTGTTGGTCTTATTCTTTTAGGTTCACGTCGGCCGGACTTGTGTCCGCGCAGTCTCACCATTGCAGCTTCCATGCCATGCTGAATCGGAGTTGAAAAAAGCGGGTTTCTGCGTGCTTTCTCAGAGGGAAGACACGTGTTTTCACACGAATGCGGAGTCTCTGTTATTGGATTGTTGACTTCCCGACAAAACCCGAAAACCTGTCGCAAAAATCCCCGATCTACCGGTCACTCCAGCGATTTGTGTCGCGTTTGCAGGCCGAGGTAGCGGTTTTTGACTTGGTACGGTCATTGCTCATAGAAGGGGTATTCAAACCGTGCCTCTCCAACCACAACCAAGGAATCCCCATGACAGCCACATTGGCCCAGAAGACAATCGACGACACCGCCTTTGCACGACTGGAGAGTGAAGGGCGACTGCTCAACCCCTTGCTGAAGGATCTGACATCCAAGCCGGGTCGCTTCGGCTTTCGCGGTGAAATGGCGCTGCGCTTTGCGCCCAAGCTGGCCGATGAAGCGCGCCCGCCTGAACTGCTGTGCGGCCAGACCTTTGCCATCGCCAACGTCGGCGAAAAGCACCTGCCTTTCTTTGCAGGCTACCTGCTGAGCTTTGAGTACCTGAAAGACGTGGCCGAAGTGCTGGGCGACACGCTGAGCGCTGGTGGCAAATACTTCTTGTTCTGCAACAACATCGACCTTTCCAAAAAGTACCAGGTGCCGTACAAGGGTGCCATGTTCTATGTGCTGCCCATTGACGAGTCCACCGTGTACAACGAGCTGCTGGACCTGTTCTACCTGGAAAAGAACGACCTGAAGAAGAAGGACACCGCAGGCAAGCTCGATGCGGTGGCCGATGCGGCGCTCAAATTCGATATCACCTTTGACACCATGACCTACGCCGAAGGTCTTGTGCTGATGGGCCCGGTCCGCAACCCCACCGAAAACCGACCGGTCTGAATCAGTTCAAACCGGGTCGTGGCGCACGATGACGATGCAGACCAGCCCCAACGCTGGTACGGGACCAATCTGGTCGGCGTGCCAACGCACGTGCTGGCCAGCACGGCATTCAACGCGCACCCGGTTGCGCTGTCCATTGCGGGCACGTGCGAGGCGCACC
>CAJAVE010000222.1 GCA_903945325.1 uncultured beta proteobacterium
GCCACCATCAACCGCCACGGCCTGCGCATGGGTACCAGCGAGTTGTACAGCGCCGTCGAAGCCTTGCCTGAAGTTTTGGACTCGCTGGTGGTGGATCTGGAATACCTGGGCCGTGAGAGCTATATGCCGCTGTTTGTGGTGCTGCGCGAGGGCGTGGTGCTGGACGATGCGGTGCACACCAAAATTGTTGAGGCGATCAAGACTGCTTTGAGCCCGCGCTTTGTGCCCAATGAAATTTTTCAGGTTGCCGAGATTCCGCGCACGTTGTCGGGCAAGAAGCAGGAGCTGCCAATCAAAAAGCTGCTGCTGGGTCAACCCATCGAGAAGGTCGTCAACCGCGAAGCCATGGCCAACCCCGGCTGCCTTGACTGGTATATCAGCTTTTCTTTACGTGGCGGATCAGGCCTTCCTGGGTGACGCAGGCCACGAGTTTGCCGTCGCGGCTGAAGATGTTGCCGTGGTTCAGGCCACGCGCATGCCCCGCAACCGGGCTCTCACAGGCGTACAGCAGCCAGTCGTCCATGCGGAAATCCTGGTAGAACCACATCGCGTGGTCCAGGCTGGCAATCACCATGTCCGGCTGGTAGTAGGTCATACCATGGGGCCGCAGGCAGGTTCCCAGCAAACTGAAGTCCGATGCGTACGCCAGCAGGCAGCGGTGCAATGCCGGGTTGCCAGCCACCGGGCCGGCCGCGCGGAACCAGACGCTTTGCGCTGGCTCCATTTTTTGCGGGTGATAGCGGTCGACCGGACTGATCGGCCGTATCTCGATGGCCAGGTCGGGCATATTGGATCCGCCGGTCTGAGCGCCCACCGGTTCAGGATCCGGTGGTTGGCTCTTGACCGCAGGTGCCAGCGTCTCAGGCGCCGGCACATCCGGCATGGTGGCCTGGTGCTCGAAGCCCTCTTCGTCCGCCTGAAAGGAGGACGACAGAATGAGGATGGGCCGGCCGCCTTGGGACGCCACCACCCGCCGTACGCTGAACGTATTGCCATCGCGGATACGCTCCACGTGGTAGTGGATGGGTGCCAGCGGGTCGCCGCCCCGGATGAAATAGGCGTGCAGCGAATGGGCGCTGCGTTCTTCGCAGGTGTTGCCCGCAGCTACCAGCGCCTGCCCCAGGATGTGCCCGCCAAACAGATTGCGAAAACCAAGGTCCAGGCTCTGGCCAATGAAGTGATCTGGTGCAACCGGCTCCAGCGTGAAGAGGTGGAGCAATTGCTCCAACGGCGTTTGCGCGGGGTTCATGGCTGCACCCAACGCTCACTGGCCTGCCACAGGCGCTCGGCCAAGGCTGCATCGCGCGCCAGAAAGCTGGGGCGGGCCACCCGGCATTCGTCGTAGTACAAGCCGCTTTCATTTGCACAGGCTGGCGAGGTGGCGCAGTACAGCGACGTCGCCGCGCCCTGCTCGGGCGTGAGCATAAAGCGCTTGATCAGCGGTGCAACAGGCCAGGGTATGGCGCGCCAGACCTCCGACGCCACCACGCCAGGATGCAGGGAATAGGAGGTGACCCCCGTGCCAGCCAACCGCCGCGCCAGCTCCGCCGCAAACAGAATATTGGCCAGCTTGGCCTCGGCATA
>CAJAVE010000223.1 GCA_903945325.1 uncultured beta proteobacterium
CGCACGCTGGGCGACCGGCTGAAAGCGGGTGCCGTGTTTCTGCTGGACTATGGGTTCCCCGAGAACGAGTACTACCACGAGCAGCGCCACATGGGAACCGTGATGTGCCACAAGGCCCACCTGGTGGACGACAACCCGCTGGTCCATGTGGGCAGCAAGGACGTGACCGCCCACGTCAATTTCACGGGTGTGGCGGTGGCCGCACAGGACGCTGGGCTGGAGGTGCTGGGCTACACCAACCAGGCACACTTTTTGATCAATTGCGGAATTGCGGACGCGATGCAAGCGGGCTCGCAAGGGGACCGCATTGCCGCACAAAAGCTCATCCTGGAGCACGAGATGGGCGAGTTTTTCAAGGTCATCGGGCTGACCGCGGGTGCCTATTGGGATGCCATGGGCTTCTCGCACGGCGACCGCACGCACCGCTTGTAATGGCTGTGGGCATTGGCTATGCTCGCCGTTTCCAAATTCACTCAATAGGAGCAAAGCCATGTCCCAGCCCAGCAGCCAATTTGTTTGGTACGAACTCATGACCAGCGACGTAGCCGCAGCGGCGACGTTCTATCAGTCGGTGGTTGGCTGGGATACCAAAGACGCGGGCATGCCGGGCATGGACTACACGCTGTTGCTGGCGCAGGGTAAGGATGTGGGCGGTCTGATGGCCCTGCCGGCAGAGGCGTGCGCCAGGGGCGTGCCGCCTTGCTGGACCGGTTATGTGAGCGTGGACGATGTGGATGCCTATGCTGCCAAGGTAACGGCTGCCGGTGGTCAGGTCGTGCGACCGCCCGAGGACATTCCCGGCGTGGGCCGCTTCGCGGTCGTGACCGACCCCTACGGCGCAGCCTTCAACCTGTTCAAGGACAGCAGCGCAATGGCGCCAGAGCCCAAAGTACCCGAAACACCCGGACATATCGGCTGGCACGAGTTGCACGCCGGTGATGGTGTGGGGGCATTCGCGTTTTACAGCGGCCTGTTCGGCTGGACCAAGGGCGAAACCATGGATATGGGTCCGCTGGGCGTTTACCAGTTGTTCGCGAGTGATGGAGTGGACATCGGCGGCATGATGACCAAGATGGCGGAGGTGCCGCAACCGTTCTGGCTGTATTACATCAATGTGGCGGCGGTGGATGCGGCTGTGGCCCGGGTGATCGAAGGTGGCGGCGAGGTTTTGGTGGAACCGCATGAAGTGCCTGGCGGCAGCTGGATCGCGAACTGCACCGACCCGCAGGGAGCCGTGTTCGCCCTGGTAGCGCCCAAGCGCTGAAGCTGCTTGGCTGACTGCGCTGATCACCAGAGGGCTTGAATCCCGGCACCGGCCGCCCCATGTGTGAAGTCAGAAAGGCCCCACCATGACTGAATCGCTGCACATTGTTTGCCCGCACTGCCATACCACCAACCGAGTTAAATCCGTCGACCAGGTCAATGCGCCGGATTGCGGTAGTTGCCACAAACCCCTGTTTGTGGCCCACACCACCGCGCTGGACGAAGCGGCGTTTGACAAACACATCGCACGCAACCAGATTCCGGTACTGGTCGATTTCTGGGCGCCCTGGTGCGGCCCGTGCCGCCAGATGGCGCCGGGGCTGGAGCAGGCCACGGCTCAGCTGGAGCCGCAGGTGCGCGTCGTCAAGGTCGATACCGAAGCGGTGCAGTCGCTGGGCGCGCGCTTCAACATTCGCAGCATCCCCACGCTGGCGCTGTTTGTGGGTGGGCGCGAGGTGGCTCGCCAGGCCGGCGCCATGGGTGCGTCCGACATCGTGCGCTGGACGCGCACGCACTTGCCCGCCTAGGGGCCCGGGTGGCAGAGCGTTCTGCTCCGTGTCCCCTGGCTTCGGCGCTAAACTGCGGCATGGCCTTTGGATCTTTCTGCAAAGCGTTTGTTCTTTGGATAGCGGGTGTTTCTTTCGTCTGGGCTGCCAGCGCGGGCGAGAAGGTCGTTTTGTACGGTGACGAGAACTACGCTCCTTACAGCTATGTCGAAAACGGCCAGTTCAAAGGCATGTATGTCGACATTCTGGAAAAAGCCGCCGAGAAGCTCAAGCCCGCATACGATGTCTCGTTGCAACCGGTGCCCTGGAAGCGCGGGCTTGCGGACCTGGAGTTTGGCAGTTCGTTTGCCCTGTTTCCACCGGGTCTCAAGCGCGAGCGCACCTACATAGACCGCTATTCGGTTCCAATCTACCGCGAGACCGTGGTCGTGTTCTGCAACGACGCGGTGATGTCCAAACCCCGTACCCGCTTTCCCGAAGACTTCAGCGGCCTGACTGTGGGTGTCAACCTCGGGTTCCTGCTGTCAGACCGGCTGATGCAGGCCGCCAAAGCAGGCACCGTCAAAACGGAATCGGCCAAGAACAACGATGCCAATCTGAAGAAACTGGCAAGCCACCGGATTGACTGTTTTGCCAGCGACCGGGCCGCTGCGCTGCACGCCACGCGCCAGTTGGAGGGGTACTTCGCGGGCAGTGGTTTCAAGTTGCAGGAGGCGGTGGAGCTGTCAGGCGAAGACACCTTCATTGGCTACAGCGTGAAAAACAACCCGGCCTATAAGGCCGACTTCATTGCCAAAATGGACGCCGCGCTGGAGACCATGAAACGCAATGGGCAGCTGGCAAAAATTGTGGCGGAGTATTTGCGCTAGGGTGAACCTGACGCGTTTCCGGTTTCCACCGCCTGGACGCGGGCCTTGTGAATCCATTCACCGATCTTTGGCCCTCTAGCCCCCGCCGATATTGCGCGAGCAGCTATTGAATCCGTAGCAACCGACAGGGCGTTGCGCAACGCCAACGCCAGTCTTGCGGCTTGCGGATAGGGCGCATCCTGAAAGCCCAGGCGGCCGCGCGCATCACACTCGCAGGCCAGCAGAACGTCAGACAAACGCTCCGGCTTGCGAAAGCCATCGCATCGCTCCAGCAGCCGCACGGTTGCCGCTGCATTCAGGCTGGCACTGCGGTGGATGTTGCCATGCTCCCGTGCCACCACATTGGCCAGCTCCTTGCAGTCCACCGGCACCCGCAGGCGCTGGCACAGGTCTTTGAGCAGGCGCACGCTGCGCTCCTCATGGCCGATGTGGCGTGGCAGCACATCGGCCGGCGTGGTGCCTTTGCCCAGGTCATGCGTCAGGCAGGCAAAGCGCACCGGCAGGCTGGCCTGCAGGCGCGCGGCCATGTCCAGCACCAGCATCACGTGCACGCCGGTGTCGACCTCCGGGTGGTGCTCGGCGCTTTGCGGCACACCCCACAGGCGGTCCAGTTCCGGCAACAGGCGCGCCAGGGCACCACAGTCACGCAGCACGGCAAACATGCGTGAGGGCTGAGCCTCCATCAGCCCGCGCGAGACCTCCTGCCACACCCGCTCAGCCACTAGGTGGTCCACCGTGCCCTCCAGCACCATCTGCTGCATCAGCGCAATGGTTTCGGGGGCGACCGTGAAGTCGGTAAAGCGGGCTGCAAAACGTGCCACGCGCAGGATGCGCACCGGGTCTTCGCGAAAGGCGGGGGTGACGTGGCGCAGCACTTTGGCGGCGATGTCCCCCTGCCCGCCATAGGGGTCCACCAGTTCGCAACGATTTAGGTCAAATTGGCCTCTAGACCCCGTGGTATCTGCGCAAACAGCTATTGAATTGATAGTAAGGTCACGCCGGGCCAGGTCTTCTTCCAGCGTCACGTCGGGTGCGGCATGCACCGCAAAGCCGTGGTAGCCGGGCGCGGTGTTGCGCTCGGTGCGCGCCAGCGCGTATTCCTCTTTGGTGAGCGGGTGCAAAAACACCGGAAAGTCGCGCCCCACCGGAAAATAGCCCTGATCCAGCAGCTCCTGCGGCGTGCCGCCTACCACCACCCAGTCGCGGTCCTGCACCGGCAAGCCCATCAGGGCATCGCGTACGGCACCGCCGACCAGGTAGGTATTCACGGCGTCAGGGTTTCAGACGATAGGGTTCTTCGAAATCAAGGAAGTCCCTTTCCGCCTTCGCCTGCGTGATCCAGGCCTGCACGCCGGGCAGGGCGACTACGCGCTCCACATAGGCTGCAACGTCCGCTGGCACGGGTAGGTGGTAGGTCTTGATGCGGGTGCAGATGGGCGCAAAGTAGGCGTCGGCCACCGTGAAGTGTCCAAACAGCATCGGGCCACCGTGCTGCTGCAACAGCGCACTCCACATCTCCACCAGGCGCTGGACGTCAGCGCGCACAGCGGCTTTGTCGCGCCAGATCAGCGCACCGGCGTCTGGAAGGCTGGCTTCGATGTTCATGGGGCAATTGCTGCGCAGACCGGTAAAGCCGCTGTGCATTTCGGCGCAGATGCTGCGGGCGCGGGCACGTGCTGCCTTGTCAGAGGGCCACAATTGTTTGTCGGGATACTGTTCTGCCACATACTCGGCGATGGCCAGCGTGTCCCAAATGGCCAGGTCGGCATCGACCAGCACCGGCACCTTGCCGGTAGGGCTGAGGCCCGCCAGCGTAACCTTGAAAGCGGAATCGGCTTCAAACGAATCAAAGCGCACCATCACCTCCTCAAACGCAATGCCGGCCTGTGTCAGCAGCACCCAGGGCCGCATGGACCAGGAGGAGTAATTCTTGTTGCCAATATAAAGTTTCAGCATGGTTTTTCCTTGGTTGTTCAGGGCAGGTCCAGACCAACTTCCGGCAGGGTGGCATCTTTGGGGCCGACACTGCCCAGTCGTGATTTGAGTGATTGCGGCTGGCCGGTAATCAAGGCCGCATAGTTGGTGGTGTTGGAGAGCACTTTTTTCACGTAGTCGCGCGTCTCGTTGAATGGCACGTTCTCGGCCCAGATGGCGGCCTCCATCACCGGGCCACCCGTCTGGCCGCGCCAGCTGCGGGGCCGCCCGGGGCCGGCGTTGTAGGCAGCTGCAGCCATGGGCATGGAGCCGTCAAAGCTGTCGAGCACCAGTTTGAGGTAGCCGGTGCCGATGGCGATGTTGGTGTCGCGGTCGGTAATGTGCTGCGGCTGAAAGCCGTACAAACCCAGCTTCTTGGCGGTCCACTTCGCAGTGGCCGGCATCACCTGCATCAGGCCAGCGGCGCCCACACCCGACTTGGCATCCATGATGAAGCGGCTTTCCTGGCGGATCAGCCCATACACATAGGCCGGGTCCAGCCCGATCTGTGCGGTGCGCGCGATCACGGCGGCTTTGAACGGCATCGGAAAACGCTGTTCGAAGTCGATGACGGATTTGGTGCGCTCACTGGTGTTGATGCAGCGGTCCCAGACCTCGTGGTGGCAGGCCATGTCGGCCGCCGCCAGCAGGGCCCGGTCGTCCATGCCGCCGCGCACATGCAGGTTGGTGCTGTAGTTCCACTCGCGCACGCCCTCAGCGCGCAGGCCCATGTTGATGGCATACAGCGCGCGGTTCAGGCCGGGGTTCAGGCGGGCAGCTTCCTTCTCGTCATGCGTCAATGGCGTCGGTTTGGGTGCCGTCGTGATGCGTTGGCCCAGCTCTTCCAGCGCCAGCTGCTCGTAAAAGCCCCGGGGGCTGGCAATGCTCTCCAGCAGTGCCAGGGCCTGAGCGCGTGCGCCTTCGGTGGCAACCTGCAGCAGACTGCGGGCGCGCCAGTAGACCCAGGTTGGGTCATTGCGCTGGGACTCGCCCATGGCTCCAATGGCGGTGAGTACCTGCTGCCAGCGCCCCATGCGCAAGGCAGCGCGCGCTTGCCAGGCCAGGTGGTCGTCGTGCATGTCAGACGCTTTGCCATGGGCAAAGTAGTCGGCTGCATCGTTGGACAGTTTCATGGCCGCACGCTTGCCGATCACACCCCAGATCCAGCTGCGCTCCTCAGACGTCAATTGCGCCTTCCAGCGCAGCTTGTTGATTTCGATGGCTGCCTCGCCCGGGTCCAGATAGGCCTGGCGAATCAGCGCCAGTGACACCAGCTCGCGGGTCTTGGGTTGAAGCGCAGTGAGCTTGTCGTTCAGGTATTTGCCCGGGTTCAGGTAAATGTTGTTGACCGTCTGGACCGAGCCGGGGCTGACAATGCCCACCGCCTGGGTGACCACGCGCAGGCGGTCGTTTTCCATGCCCAGGCGGGCGCGATGCCAGACCATGGTGGTCGACGTCGTGTGGTCCTTGCGCAATTGCTCGGCGGCAGCGGCGCAGCCTTCGTCGGCTTCTTTCAGTCCCAGCCAGAGGTCTTTGACTTGGGCCGTGTTGTCCACCCCGGCGCTCAGGTGTTCGGCCAGCAAGGCGTAGCAGCGCACCGAGCGGTCGTCGTTCATGCGGTACTGGGGGTACTCGCGGTTGAAGGCGACCCAGTCGCGGTTGCGCCCCAATTGCAGCAACCACTCGGTGCGCAGGCGGTCTTCCTGGTAGGTACCGCCGTAGCGGGTCAAAAAGTCATGAATCTCGCTGTTGCTGGCTTCGTCGAGCCGCGCTGACAGATCCCAGTAGGCCGCCCAAGGCTCCAGCGGGTGGCCACGCACCTGGCTGAGCAAGCTGGTCAGGCGTTTGCGGTCGCGCTGCTTGTAGGCTTGCGCCATGTCGAGGACGGTGGAGTCGCCACGCGCTGCGTCCCGGTTTTGTGCGCAGAGCGGGGCGGGTGAACCGAAGAGCGCAGCGCCCGTGAGCGCTATCGATGTCAAAATGGCTGAAAACTGCATGTGGGGATTATGGACAACTCAGACACATCCAAGACGGCGGCCAAAAAAGCCTTGCGCCGGCAACTCCTTGAACAACGCCTGAACCTGCCGGATCGGCTGGAGCAGGCCGATCTGTTGCAGCAAGTCATGCGCATCTGGCTGGTGGGGCGACCGGATACCGTTATCGGTGCCTATTGGCCCATCAAGGGGGAGTTTGACCCTTTGCCAGCTCTACACCGCTGGAAGGAAGACGGCGAGCTACTGGACCAGCCGCAGCGCAGGCGCATCGGCCTGCCCGTGGTGAACAAAGAGCACAAGACCATGACCTTTCACGTCTGGTACCCGGGTTGCCCGATGGAGGAAGACGCCTACGGCATCCCCAAACCCAAAGACACCGAGGTCGTTGTGCCCACCCTGTTGTTCGCGCCCTGTGTGGGATACGGGCCGGGCGGCTACCGCCTGGGCTATGGCGGCGGTTTTTATGACCGCATGATGGCCGCGTTGCACCCCAGGCCATTCACTGTGGGGCTGGGCTTTGGCGTGGGCTTTGTGGAAGACTTTGAGCCCGAGTCGCATGATGTGCCACTGGACGCCATTCTCAACAACCACGGAGTGGTTTGGCCGGTGTAGGATTGACGACCACCGTCCCTTCGGGGACCTCAATAATTGAACCAAAACAGGAATTGCAACATGCCCGACGCACCCACCAAGACCGCCAAACCCGCTGCTGCCAAGAGGACCACCCGGTCGGTGGCACGCAAGGCCGCGCAGGGTGACATCGCGCCGTCGACCAAGGCCCGTGCGCTGGGCAAGTTCATTGCCACCGAAGCCATTGACGCGGCGCAAGGCAAGGCCATAGCCGCCGCGCTGGATCTGGTTCGCCCTGGCGCCACCGGTACACCCGAGCAGCGCGCCAAAGGCCTGCGAGCCATGCTGGAAGGTGCATCTCCAGACGATGCGCGCGTACTGCGTGAGGCCTTGACCGGACGGCTCAAGGGTGAGTCGGGGAAGAAGGGCATCAACCCCGACGACCTGCTGTCGGACGACTGGCGCGATGGCGGCTATCCCTACCGCAACCTGATGCGCCGCAGCAGCTACGAAGAAACCAAGTTTCATCTGCAGGTGGAGTTGCTGAAATTACAGGCCTGGGTCAAGGAGACCGGCCAACGCGTGGTCATCCTGTTTGAAGGACGCGATGCCGCTGGCAAGGGCGGCGCCATCAAGCGTTTCATGGAGCACCTGAACCCGCGGGGTGCACGCGTGGTGGCGCTGGAAAAGCCCAGTGAAATGGAGCGCGGGCAATGGTACTTTCAGCGCTATGTACAGCACTTGCCCACGCGCGGCGAGATCGTGCTGGCGGACCGCAGCTGGTACAACCGCGCCGGTGTGGAGCGCGTGATGGGCTTTTGCACCAACGAGGAGTACGCCGAGTTCATGCGCCAGACGCCCGAGTTCGAGCGCCACCTGGTGCGCAGCGGCGTGCACCTGATCAAATTCTGGTTCAGCGTCAGCCGCAAGGAGCAGCGCCGACGCTTCAAGGAGCGCGAGAATCACCCGCTCAAGCAGTGGAAGCTGAGTCCGGTGGATCTGGCCTCGCTGGACAAATGGGAGGACTACACCCGCGCCAAGGAGAGCATGTTTTTTGATACCGACACGGCCGACTCGCCCTGGACCGTGATCAAGAGCGACTGCAAAAAGCGCGCACGCCTCAACGCCATGCGCTACGTGCTGCACAAGCTGCCGTACACCAACAAGGACATCGCGCAGGTTGGCAAGCTCGACCCGCTGATCGTGGGCCGCGCCCATGTGGTGTACGAGCGCGGCGAGAACGCCAGCGCGATTTTGTAAGGTCGCGACCTCAAGCCTTTGGCCAGCGGTATCCCAGCACGGTGGCCTTGGGGTAATAGTGCTCACGCACCTGGTCCAGTTGATTGCCACCGAGCAAATGGATGTGTTCTCCATCCAGGCGCAAGAAAAACCCCACATGACCCCGCCACCCCGCAGGGTCGTCGCGTGACAGCACGGCAATGCAACCCGGCACGGGCTCAACAAGGGGCTCTCCCCAGTTGAGCCATGACCGTGCCAGGGCCGATCCGGTTCCCTCCAGGCCTGTTTGTGCCAGTGACCAGTTCACAAACGATGAACACCACGATGCCTTGTCGTCATAACCGGCGATATTGGTGTGCGCGTGGTACTGGGTCACGCGCGGGTTGCTCTGACCGGTGGGATAGGTTGACACTCCGATTTCCTGGCGGGCAATGGCCATCCAGGGAGGAAAATCCACCGTGTTGACCATCGGTGGGGCGGCAATCAAGGCCGTGGCACCCTGCTGAACGTCTTCATCACAATCGCCCGATCATCGTTATCGGCAATGGCAGCGACGGCAGCAGATGCGCTCTCGTAGGCCCTTCGGTGTACCGCGCTGGCACCGGCCACGCTGGCGGCGTGGGCGTAAATCGCGTGGGCGAATGCGATTTCCCAGTCCGGGGTGTCATGGCTGGTGAAATAGGCATGCATCTCCTGCGCGAACCCGTATGCGGACGCGCCGTGCCCCAGTTGCGCATGCACTTCAGCCAGCAGCATGGTGGCGCGCATGCGGTTGAGTTCGGTGCCAATGGCGCTCCAGTGCCAGGCGGAGGCATGGGCGGTGTCCAGCATTTCTCGGTCTTCGGCCGGTGTCCGGGCCACCACCGCCAGGTCCCAGGCGCGGTTGTTGGCGTCAATGGCAAAGCGTTTGTGCCAGGTGGTGATATCGGTGGGTTCAGCTGCTTGCATTGTGGTGCTCCTGTTTGCGGAAATTTTACGACCCACGCTGCGCTGGAGCGTGGGGAATCACTTCACCTATTGTCTCGCGTGTCGATTGCGCCTGGCGCCGCAACCACGCACAAAATGCGGCAATTTCAGGGCGCTGACCGCTGCGCGGCCCCACGATCAACCAGTACGCCAGGGGCGACTCCAGCCGGGTGCCCGGCAACACCTCGACCAGGCTTCCATTGGCCAGGCTGTCGGCAATCAGCGGCATTCGGGTCAAAGCCACGCCCTGGCCGGTCAGCGCTGCCTGGGCAATCTGATGTGCGTAGTTGAAATACAGCCAGCGTTTGGGCTCAAAACTCTTGAGTCCCTGCACATCCAGCCAGCGTTGCCAGGTGAGCCATTCCAGGTGCTGGCTGCGGTAGGCGTCACCGGCCTCAATCAATGCAAACTGGGTCAGATCTTTGGCGTTCTTCAATGATGGGCCGCTGTTGAGCAGCCATGGGCTGGCCACCGGCGTCAGCTGTTCGCCAAACAGGCGCTCGGCCTGCGCAGGCACCGTGGTCGGCAAGGCATAGCGCAACACCAGGTCGACATCCGATGTTTCCAGGTCCACCGATACGTCGGTTGCATCGATGCGGATGTCAATGTCGGGGTGCTCGCTCTGGAACGATTCCAGTCGCGGGATCAGCCACAGGGACGCAAACGACGCCCAGGTGCTGATCGAGACAATCTTGCGCCCGGCGTTCTGGCGGATCAGGCGCACCGCACTGTCAATGCGCTCCAGCGATGGCGACACGGCCCGCAGCAACTGCGTGCCCGCACTGGTGAGTTCCACCGCCCGGGTGTGGCGCAAAAAAAGGGCCACACCGATCTCGCTTTCCAGCGCCTGAATCTGGCGGCTGACGGCGGACTGGGTTAGCGCCATGTCGTCCGCGGCGGCGCGGAAATTCAAGTGCCGCGCCACCGCCATAAAGGCGCGAAGGTGGCCGATCGCAATGGTGCGGGTGCGCAAGGTGGTGTGCGGGTTTTTCATGCGCGGGGCACTTTTTTGACAGCCTTTCTGGGCGCCTTTTTGGTGTTTTTGGCGACCAAAGCCGCCTGCAGTGCCATGCGGGCCCAGGCTGCCATGGCGTGGGGTGAGTCCATGGCATCTTCGGGGGCGCTGTAGTAGTTTGCGCTGCGTGACACCGGCTCGCCGCCCTTGCTGGAGGCGTAGGTAAACCGCTCGCAGCCAGCCGCCTCCCATTGGTGGCGGTTTTCGTCGCTGGCTTTCAGCCACAGCTTTTCGCCGCTGCCCAGGTCGGCAATGATGGCAATGGTCAGTCCGTCGGTGCTGAGCCCCCACCCGCCGAACATGCGTTTGGCGGTGCAGGGGCCAGCGCTGGAGAGAATTTCACAGCAATACAGGGCAAAGTCGGATGGTGCAGTGGCCATAGTGATTCAGTCGTCGCCGGGCCGCCCCAAGACGACTGAGGCCCCCTTGGGGGGCAGCACAGTACGCGAAGCGACAAGCGTGGGGGTCATGTTTACATTGCTGATGGGGGTTGGTCTGCGGGCGCATCCTCATTGCGCTGTGCGGCCAGGGCACGGGCATCGACTTCATAGCCCTTGAGTGTCTGCACCAACCGTGTGCGCTGCTCGGGCGTGCTGCTGTTGTGCAGGGCGGCCATGGCGGCGCAACCTTCGGTCGTGAGCTGCTCCAAGTAGCGGCGATAGGCGGGAGCTGGCGCTTTGAAGGTGCGCTCCAGCAGCCCCCGAACTTGCGCGCCGGCCTGGGTGGGAGCGATTTCGCCCGCGCGGACTTTTCTCAACACCTGTAGCGCGTCTTTTTGCCGACGCTGCGTTTCCTGGAACTGGCGCGGTCCATCAAAACTGGAGTTGGCAATGTGGGCACGCACTACAGCCTCTTGTACGCTGGTGAGGTTGCCGTAAAAGGACTCGGCCCGGTCCACCAACTGTTTCATGCGCCGCTCGGAGCGTTCGACCGGTGTGCCTGCTATCCATTCATCCTGCCATTTGCGGTTGCGCCGCTCGAACTCCTTCGACATGTGTTCCAGCTGGGCGTTTTGCAGCCCGGGTGCCAATGCGGCAATGGTCGGGGTGACGCGCTCCAGCGTCACTTGCACGCGTGTCTGCAAGTCGCTGACGATGGCGCACACCTGTTCGCTGTTGACCTGTTTTTGCGCCATGGTTTGCAGTTCATTGAGCTTTTGCGCCAGCAACGGGACCTCCGTGGTGCGGTGCCAATCCTGCAAGGCTTGCAGGTCGTTGCGCACGCGCAGGCTTTGCGCGTCATCAAAGTCAAAATAGCTGTCCAACCACCAGTAAATCAGGCTCGGGCTGTTGTTGTAGCCCAGCCGTACAGCGCTGCATCCGCCTAGTGCCAAGGTGGCAAGCAGCACGCCGATAATGGGTGCTGAATCAATAAAAGAGCGCAAACTCATACGCGGTGAAAGGGACATGCAGATGACTTCCGGAAAACAGGCTCAAGGTGGTGCGCTGGAGGGCTCCCCCATCGACGTGGTCATTATGGCGGCGGGCAAGGGAACGCGCATGAAGAGCAGGCTGCCCAAGGTGCTGCACCCGCTGGCCGGGCGCTCCCTGCTGCGCCATGTACTGGACACGGCGCAAGCCTTGCAAGTGCGGCAGGCGGTGGTCATCACCGGGCATGGTGCTATCGAAGTAGAAGCTGCTTGCGCAATGGATACGGTGGCTGCAGGCCAATTGGCCATCAATTTTGTACGCCAGGAGCCGCAGCTGGGAACCGGCCACGCGGTTCAGCAGGCGGTGCCGGTGCTGGCTGATGACGGTGTGGTAGTGGTGCTGTCGGGCGATGTGCCGCTGACCCAGGCCGCCACCCTGTTCCACCTGATCACCGCCTGCGCTGGCAAGCATCTGGCGCTGCTGACGCTGGAGATGGACAACCCCGCCGGATATGGGCGCATTGTGCGTTCCAGCGGCTCGCCAGACGGGGCCGTGCAGGCCATCATTGAGCACAAAGATGCCAGCGCTGCGCAGCACGCCATTACCGAGATTTACAGCGGCATCATGGCCGTGCCTGCGGCGCAGCTCAAGCGCTGGCTGGCGCGGCTGGACAACCAAAACGCCCAGGGCGAGTTTTACCTGACCGATATTGTGAAATTCGCAGTGGCCGATGGGGTGGGCGTGGTAGCCCACAAGATTACCGATGCAGTGCAGGTGGCGGGGGTCAACAGCCCTGTGCAGTTGGCCCAGCTGGAGCGCGCCTACCAGTTGCAGCAGGCGCACCGCCTGATGGAAGAAGGCGTGCGCCTGGCCGACCCGGCACGATTTGATGTGCGTGGCGATTTGCTGTGCGCGCACGAGGTCAGCATCGATGTGAATTGCGTGTTTGAGGGGCAGGTCAATCTGGGTGAAGGCGTGTCCATTGGTGCCAATTGCGTGATTGCCAATGCCGTCATCGAAGCGGGTGCTGTGATCCACCCATTCACCCATATCGACGGCGAAACTCTGGGTGTGACGGTGGGTGCAGGCGCCCTGATTGGCCCCTTTGCCCGCTTGCGCCCGGGTGCACGTCTGGGGGCAGAAGTGCATATTGGCAATTTTGTGGAAGTGAAGAACTCCACACTGGCCCGAGGCGCCAAGGCCAACCACCTGGCTTACCTTGGAGATGCGACGGTGGGTGAGCGCGTCAACTTTGGCGCGGGCAGCATCACCGCCAATTACGACGGCGCCAACAAGCACCGCACCGAGATTGAGGCGGATGTCCATGTGGGCAGCAACTGCGTGCTGGTGGCGCCGGTTACGCTGGGTGCCGGCGGCACCGTCGGAGGTGGCTCCACCATCACCAAGAGCACGCCTGCCGGTGCGCTAAGTGTGGCGCGTGGCAAGCAGGTCAGCATTGCCAACTGGGCTCGACCCAAAAAGCTGCCCACGGCATAAGGCATAAGACCGCATTGACGCCATGACCGACGCATCCGCAGAAGAACACATCGCCGCGCTACAGGCCGAACTGGCCGGACTGCGTGCCGAAATGCAGGCGTTCACTTCCACCGTGTCGCACGACCTGCGTGCGCCGCTGCGCCACATCGTGTCCTATGCGCAGATGGTGCAGGAGGACGCGGGGCCGCTGCTGAGCGAGGAGGTGAAGGAGTTTTTGGCCACCATCACCAGTTCGGCCCGCCACATGGGCTTGCTGCTCGATGGGTTGACGGCTTTGTCCAGAGTGGCGGCCGCGCCACTGCATCTGGAGCCGATCGGGCTGCAGGACGCGGTCCAGGAGGCCTGTGACCGCTTGACATCCAAACACCCTCCGCGCGCAGTGGACTGGCAGGTGCAAATGGATCTGCCCGTAGTGCACGCCGATGCGTCGTTGTTGCAACGGGTGCTGGAGGAGTTGCTGGGCAACGCCCTGAAGTTCACTGCACCGCGAGACCGGGCGGTGATCGCCATTCGTGCCCTGCCATCGGCGCAGACAGGCGCTATGGTGCTGCAGGTGCAGGACAACGGTGTGGGCTTCAACCCGGCCATGCAGGCCAATCTGTTTCAGGTGTTTGGCCGTCTGCACAGTGCCCAGCAGTTTGAGGGCATTGGCATGGGGCTGGTGCTGTCACGCAAACGGCTGCAGTGCATGGGTGGTGCGCTGGACATTGAAGCCGTGGTCGACGGGGGGTGTTGCGTTACGCTGACGCTGCCACTGCCCCAGGGCTGAGCGGTAGTTCCGCCCCAAACTTGCTGCGTTTGATGCTAAAGAACGCTTTCACATTGCGCACATTGGCGTCACTTGTGAACAGTCGCTTGGTCAGAGCCTGGTAGTCCGGCATGTGCAGCGCGTGGACGACCAGCACAAAATCGGGGCCGGGCGACACCTGGTAGCACTGTTGCACGGCGTCGTCATTCGCAACGCGGTTCTCAAACGACAGCAGTGCATCGGCGTCTTGCCGGTCCAGCGTGATCTCGACAATGGCTGTCAAACCATGCCCCACCACCTGCGCAACCAGCTGTGGGTTCAATATGGCAATCTGGCGCTCAATCAAGCCGGCATCATGCAGCCGCTTGACCCGGCGCAGACAGGTGGGTGGCGAGGTGTGAACCTGTGCGGCCAGGTCCTGGTTGCTCAGACTGGCATCACGCTGGAGTTGGCTGAGCAAGAGCAGGTCGATTGAATCAAGATCAATTAATTTCATTTTTTTATAGATTTCAAACTAATATTTCATATTGATACAAAAGTGAAATTATATTTCTATTTTGTATGAATATTGACAACATATTTTGTCATGTGAGACGTACGATTCGGCATCTTTTGTTCAGGGGGTACGGTTATGTGTGGCATTGTTGGAGCGGTCTCGACCAGAAATATTGTTCCTGTCCTGGTGCAGGGTCTGGAGCGACTGGAGTACCGTGGTTACGACTCCTGCGGTGTGGCGGTATACGTTCAGGGCGACAGCGCCGCGCACAGTGGCTTGCGCCGCGCCCGCAGCACCGCTCGCGTGGCGGAGCTGATTCAGCAGGTGGCCGGTGACGACTCGCAGCACCCGCTGCAGGGCAATTTGGGCATCGCCCATACACGCTGGGCCACGCACGGTGTGCCATCGGTCAGCAATGCCCACCCTCACTTCAGCCACGGCCCAGGCGCGGATGCGCACCAGCGGCCCGGACGCATAGCCTTGGTGCACAACGGCATCATCGAAAACCACGACGAACTGCGCGCATCGCTCAAGGCCAAAGGTTATGTATTTGTCAGCCAGACCGACACGGAGGTGATTGCCCACCTGGTGGACAGCCTCTATGACGCTGACCTGTTTGAAGCGGTGCAGGCCGCCATCACCCACTTGCAGGGTGCTTATGCCATTGCCGTGTTTTGCAAGGACGAGCCGCACCGCCTGATTGGGGCTCGGGCCGGCTCACCGCTGATTCTGGGGGTTGGCAAGGATGGTCAGGAGCATTTTCTGGCCAGCGATGCCATGGCGCTGGCGGGAGTGACGGACCAGATCGTCTACCTGGAAGAAGGCGACCTGGTGGATGTGCAACTGGGCAAATACTGGCTGCTGGACAAAGCCCGCAAGGCGGTAAACCCTGCACAACGCCCGGTCAGAACCGTGCAGGCTCACAGTGGTGCTGCCGAGTTGGGACCGTACCGCCACTACATGCAGAAAGAAATTTTTGAGCAGCCGCGCGCCATAGCCGACACACTGGAAGGTGTGGAGGGCATTGCCCCCGAACTGTTTGATGGGCAGATGAACCATGCGCCGGGTTCAAACGCAGCCCGCGTGTTTGCCGAAATCGACTCGGTGTTGATTCTGGCTTGCGGTACCAGCTACTACAGCGGTTGCACCGCCAAATACTGGCTGGAGAGCATTGCCAAAATTCCGACCCAGGTGGAAGTGGCCAGCGAATACCGCTACCGCGACTCGGTGCCCAACCCCAAGACGCTGGTGGTGACCATCACGCAGTCGGGCGAAACCGCCGACACGCTGGCTGCCTTGCGCCACGCGCAAAGCCTGGGTATGAAACACACTTTGACCATCTGCAACGTGGCCACCAGTGCCATGGTGCGCGAGTGCAGCCTGGCCTATGTCACCCGTGCCGGGGTTGAGATCGGTGTGGCCTCTACCAAGGCATTCACCACGCAACTGGCCGGTTTGTTCCTGCTGACGCTGGCCCTGGCCCAGGCCAAAGGCCGGTTGCCTGAATCAGAGGAACAGCGTCACCTCAAGGCCATGCGCCATTTGCCGGCAGCCCTGCAGGCCGTGCTGGCGCTGGAGCCACAGCTCATCAGCTGGTCAGAAGACTTTGCCAAAAAGGAAAACGCACTCTTCCTGGGCCGCGGCCTGCACTACCCAATTGCCATGGAAGGAGCATTGAAGCTCAAGGAAATTACCTACATCCACGCCGAGGCCTATGCGGCGGGCGAGTTGAAGCACGGCCCGCTGGCCCTGGTGACCGCCGAGATGCCGGTGGTGACCGTTGCGCCCAACGATGCCCTGCTGGAAAAGCTCAAAAGCAACCTGCACGAAGTGCGTGCCCGCGGCGGCGTGCTGTATGTGCTGGCCGATGCCGACACCCGCATCGAAAACGGCGAAGGCATACACGTGATTCGCATGCCCGAGCACTATGGCGAGTTATCACCCCTGCTGCATGTGGTGCCCCTGCAGCTGCTGGCTTACCATACGGCCTGCGCGCGCGGCACCGATGTGGACAAACCCCGTAACCTGGCCAAGTCGGTAACTGTCGAATGAGGGTCTAGACCCCGTAAGCAGTTCATCGGGGTTTACTTGCTTGTTGCGGGACAAATGGGTTTTTCAAAATTATGAAAGTATTGGACCTTCAGTGCGCTCACCAGCATGTGTTTGAAGGATGGTTTTCGTCCGAGGCCGATTTTCAGAACCAGCAAGGACTGGGTCTTGTAGAGTGCCCGGTCTGCGGTAACGCCACCATTGTCAAAATGCTCAGCGCACCCCGATTGAACTTTGGCACCGAGCGTGCGCCGATACAGCCATCACAAGAAAATTTTTCCCCTGTTGTTGCTGCCCGGTCACTGCAAGAGGCATGGACGGAAGTGGCTCGACACGTTGTTGCCAATACCGATGATGTGGGCGATCAGTTTGCCGAGGAAGCGCGCAGAATTCACTACGGAGAGGCCGAAGAAAGAGGTATTCGCGGCAACGCCTCCCGCGCCGAGACCGCGTCCTTGATGGAGGAGGGCATTGCTGTCCTGCCCTTGGAGTTGCCTGAATTTCTCAAGCGGCCGCTACAGTAGGTCGTCAAGTGCTGCCACGAATGACGACAGTACAACAGGTAAAAAGCCCCCGTGCGTGATTGGCAACGAGCCCTCTGTCTTGTGCTGCTTGGCCCCGTTCTTTGGGTGCAGGGAAAGTACGTTCGCAAAATTACCCCCAAGTTGCCCGAACCTGATGGCCCACGCGAAGGTGTCACGGGTAGAGGGCCCTTACTGAGCCTGTTGATTGCAGGCGATTCAGCTGCCGCCGGGGTCGGCGTAAGTTCCCAGGACCGTGCGCTTTGCGGACAGCTGGTCCAACAGCTGAGTCAACGCTTCACCGTCACGTGGCAATTAAAGGCACTGACGGGTCTTGATTCGCCTGGTTTGGAATCCATGCTCGAAGCGGTAGGCCCACAACCAATCGACGTGGTGGTCTTGTCCATTGGCGTCAATGATGTCACCAACCTGATGTCGCCCGGTGCGTGGGTTCACTGGCAGACTCGCCTGGCACAAGGCATTCTCTTGCGTCACTCGCCGAAGCTGTTGATCCACAGTGCCGTGCCGCCCATGCACGGCTTCACGGCGTTGCCGCAACCCCTGCGCTGGTTCATGGGCAAATGGGCCAACGAGATGAATCGGATGCTGGAGCAGTCGCTGCAGGGCGAAATTCGCAAGTTCTTCCGGTGGCCCGTTCACAGCGCGGTTTCGGATGGATTGGCGAGTGACGGGTTCCATCCAGGGCCACTTGGCTACACGGCCTGGGCAACAGGCTTGAGTGAGATGATCTCTGAAGTGAACTTTGAACGCAGAGGAGGCTGAGTTTTCCATGCGCGGTTTCAGATCGGGAATCAATTGATTGAGCTACAGATAATGGGCCGCCCTCACCCCCACCACCGCCATCGCACCACTGTGCATTGGCTCCACCAGCGAATCCATCATTCTCAACAGGTGCGTTTAGCCTTAGCTCACCTTGACCTGCACCAGTTCCTCGCCTTGCGGGTCGGTCACATGGATCGCGCAAGCGATGCAGGGGTCAAAGCTGTGCACCGTGCGCAAAATTTCCAGCGGCTGCTTGGTGGCAATCAGCGCGTCATACCAGCCCTGCATGGAGTCGGCAATGACCTTGGACTCCAGCCCGCGGGCGGCGGTGCGCCAGCGGCGGTTGATCAGAGCTGATTGAAAAGGTAAAGCCCGCTGGCAGCACACAGTGAACCGAGCCCCAGCATCGCCCAGTTGGCTGTGGCAGCAAGGTATTTGCGGATGGCCAGACCCACTGCAACACCACCAAAATGGAGCGAAGCCGTTGTTGCCAGGAATCCCAGTGCATACGTGGCAAAACCGGCGGGTGGTGTCTCGGCGCCATGTGCCAGGCCATGCAAACTGGCCGCTATCGCCACCAAACCCAAGCCCAAACCCTCGGGTAGGTGCATACGCGACATAACCAGCATGGCACCAAACAGCACCACACTCAGCGAGACCATTTGCTCCAGATAGGGAACACGGATACCCACAGCGCCAAAAGTCGCGCTAGCGATCAGTACCAGCAAGAATGTCGCGGGCCCCCGCCAGGCCTTGTCGGCCGGCAAGGCTGTAACAGACCAGAGACCTACGGCCAGCATCGCCAGCAAATGGTCAGCGCCCAATGGGTGCGCCAAGCCTTCGGCCACACCGGAGGAGCCGTGACCGGTATGCGCTTGCGCAAGGCCCGCCGCCGCCAGCAGGACGATGAAGGCGGTGGCCCGTATCAAATGGTATGACATGTTTTTCATGGGTAACTCCGATAAATAGTCCACTACAGCAATATAGATTAACCCAAGTTACGCCCAAAAAAGCGCAGCGTGCGGTCCCAGGCCCGCTGGGACCAGACCGCATCGTATTGGGTGGCAGGAATGCGGCCCGAGCCTGCTGCTGTTTCGTTGGCAAACGCGTGGTGCGCCAGGTAGCGGTGGAATTCAAAATCGACGCCCGCCCCACGCAGTTTGTCCTCCAGCGCGGCAACGGTTTCAATCTTGAAGAACTGATCCTGCGTCGCCCAGTGCCCTTGCACCGGCACATGGATTTTGCTGGCATCGATGTACTCCAGCGGTGGACAGCCGTACCAGACCACGCCCGCATCAATCTCGGGCGACTGGGTCAGCGCCATCAGCGTCAACGCCCCGCCCATGCAAAAACCCGTCACGCCCACCTTGGGTGCGCGGGTTTTGAGGAATTGCACGGCCCCGCGAATGTCCTGTGAGGCAGCATCGCCAAAATTGAGCCCTTCCATCAGGTGGTTGGCCTCTTCGGCTTCTACTGTGGATTGCCCGCGGTACAGGTCGGGCACCAGTGCCTGGTAGCCCGCATCGGCCAGACGGTCCGCTACGCCACGAATCTGTGGGTTCAAACCCCACCATTCCTGAATGACGACGATGGCCGGTGACGCGCCCGCTTGCTCGGGCTGCGCCAGATAGCCTTGCACGGTCTGCCCGTCGGGGCGTTGAAAGCTCACCATGGATCCCATAGTTTTCTCCTGATGCTGTGATTGACTATGGGTCCTATTATGCAGACCCGGCATACGCCGGGCTGCCAATGGATTGGCGCACTGAAGGCGCCCACTTCTGTGTATTTAGAAGTGGTATTCCAGACGGATCATGGGCGTCTTGGCGAATGCACCCTTGCCAGCAACGCCTTCGCTGTCATTGCCAAACTTGTTTTTCCAGTATTGGTATTCAAGCCCCACCTTCAGGCTCTTGGGTGCGGCTCCAATGACGCCACTCAGGTCGTACATGAGTTGCATGTCGATGTTGGTCTCTGGTGCGCTGGCGCCACCGGATTCGTTTTTGCCCTTGGCGGCGATAAAGTTGGCAAAACCTTCAAAGGACAAACCACTCTTGCCCAAAGGAATGCCCCAGGACGCGCCCAGCATGGCGTGGGCGTCATAGGCATAGCGAGGTGTGGAGACCTTGCTGAAAGTGTTGTACGGGGCGTTGCTCTCCCACAGCACCAGCAGACTCACATTCAGGAAGCCGGGCACGTCCATCATGAAAGTGGGGCCAGCCACCAGCATGCGCTTCTTGGAGTTGTAACCGGCGTCGGTTTTGGTGTTGTAGTCAAAGCCCGCAGTTAGCCCGACGCCGCGCACCGGGCCAAATTTGTAGGGCGAGCCCGTGAGTTTTTCCAGGTCCAGCGTGTTGCGGAAGACGATGTACACCTCTTGTGCTCCGTTGTTGGAGCCCGCACCATCCGGGTCCTTGTTGTCGGACAGCAGCATGTCCACATTGAAGAAGTTGGTTCCGTACTTGTAGCCACTGACGTGGTTCAGGTTGATGATGTCTTTGCTGATGGCGTTGTTGTTGAAGGGCTCGGCAAACTCCGTTCCGTAACGGTAGCCGATCGAGGTGTCGCTGAAGGTGGCGGCTTGGGCGGACCATGAACTGGTGAGGGCTGCGGCGCAGAAGGCAGCGCGTGCGAGGCTTTGGTGCATTTTGGTGATTTCCATGTGAAGGTGATTGAAAGGATGTGTTTCCGGTGGCGGGTCATGCAATTAGCAGGCCATCCGTCCAGAAGAAGTTGCCCCGGCAAAAAGCAGGCACCGTTCTTGCTCACGCGTTGACAGTCATTTCCTATTTGGTCCACTTCGCCGGAGTCCCCATGAAAAAACGCCATTTCCTCGCCTGCACGGCCTTGGCCGCAGCTGTGTTCACTTCCAGTGCGGTTTACGCGCAAACCACGGCCGTCAAATTTCAGCTCGACTGGCGTTTTGAAGGTCCATCCGCCCTGTTTTTGACCACGGCCGCCAAGGGGTACTTTAAAGATGCCAAGCTGGATGTCACCATTGACGCGGGCAATGGCTCGGGCGGCACGGTGACCCGTGTGGCGTCTGGCGCCTACGACATGGGCCTGGCTGATCTGGCTGCGCTGATGGAGTTCCACGCCAACAATCCCGATGCGCCCAACAAGCCCATCGCCGTGATGATGGTCTACAACGATACGCCGGCCTCGGTCATGGCGCTCAAAAAGTCGGGGATCAAGACGCCTGCAGATTTGAACGGCAAGAAGCTGGGCGCGCCGGTGTTTGACGCCGGGCGCCGCGCCTTCCCGATCTTTTCCAAGGCCAATGCGGTCACCGGCGTGCAGTGGACCGCCATGGACCCACCGTTGCGCGAAACCATGCTGGTGCGGGGCGATGTAGACGCCATCACCGGCTTCACCTTCACCTCGCTGCTGAATTTGGAGGCGCGTGGCGTCAAGGCGGACGACGTGGTCGTGATGCCCTACCCGGACTTTGGCGTCAAGTTGTACGGCAATGCCATCATCGTGTCGCCCAAACTGCTCAAGGAGAACCCGGCTGCGGTCAAGGCATTTTTGACTGCGTTCACCAAAGGTGTGAAAGACGTGCTGGCCAACCCGGCGGCCGCCATTGCCGATGTCAAAGCCCGTGACGGCATCATCAACGTGGACCTGGAAACCCGTCGCCTCAAGTTGGCCATCGACACCGTCATCAACAGTCCCAACGCCCGAGCCGAGGGCTTTGGCCAGGTCAGCGCCCCGCGCATGGCCTTGATGGCCAGCCAGGTGTCGGACGCGTTCAACACCAAAACCCGCATCAACGCCGACACGGTGTGGAATGGATCCTACTTGCCCTCCAAGGCAGAACTGGCGATTCTGCCCAAGAAGTAATGCATGGAGCTACCGTCACAATGTACTCTCAATTTCATAGCGGCTTGCGCAATGGATACGGGGTCTAGAGGCTAATTTAATGCAAAATTCAATGCCGAATTCCAGTCCTTGGTTTGTGGACTTCCAGGATGTCTGGCTGGCCTACAACGACGAGCTGTTGCAGCAGAACCACTTCGCGGTCGAGGCCATTGACCTGAAGGTGCGCCAAGGCGAGTTCATTGCCATCGTCGGGCCATCTGGCTGCGGCAAGTCCACGTTCATGAAGCTCACTACGGGCTTGAAGATGCCGTCTATGGGCAAGATTTTGATCGACGGGCATGCTGTCACCGGACCGCTCAAGATTTCCGGCATGGCGTTCCAGGCGCCTTCCCTGTTGCCGTGGCGCACCACAGTGGACAACGTCTTGCTACCGCTGGAAATTGTGGAACCCTACCGCAGCAACTTCAAAGCCCGGCGCAAGGAATACGTGGAGCGCGCACGCCGACTGCTGCAGAAGGTCGGGTTGGGTGGCTATGAGGACAAGTTTCCGTGGCAGCTGTCGGGAGGCATGCAGCAGCGTGCCAGCATTTGCCGCGCGTTGATCCACGAGCCCAAGATGCTGTTGCTGGATGAACCTTTTGGTGCGCTCGATGCGTTCACGCGCGAGGAGTTGTGGTGCATTCTGCGCGACCTGTGGACTGAGCAGCAGTTCAACGTGATTCTGGTGACGCATGACTTGCGCGAATCGGTCTTTCTGGCCGACACGGTGTACGTCATGAGCAAGAGTCCGGGCCGCTTTGTGGTCAAAAGGGAGATTGAACTGGAGCGTCCGCGCGACCTTGAAATCACCTACACCAAAGAATTCTCCGACATCGTGCACGAGTTGCGGGGCCATATTGGTGCCATTCGCCAAACCAGTGCATCCGCACAGGCATCCATCACCACATAGGGCACCCGAATGAACAAGAAACAGGTAGAAATGTGGGCTCCGTGGATCCTGCTGGTGGCGATCATTGTGATGTGGCAGATCCTGTGCTCGGCGCTGGAGGTGTCCGAGTTCATCTTCCCAAGTCCCTGGCGTATCTGGACCCAGTTCCTGGAGTTCAAGGGCATTATTGCCGCGCACGCCTGGCGCACCTATTGGGTGACCATGGCCGGTTTTGGCATCGCCATCGTGGTGGGCGTGCTGCTCGGGTTTGTGATTGGCAGTTCGCGCCTGGCCTATGCCGCGGTCTACCCGCTGATGACCGGCTTCAATGCGCTGCCCAAGGCGGCCTTTGTGCCGATCCTGGTGGTCTGGTTTGGCATTGGCGTGGGGCCTGCCATCCTGACAGCGTTTTTGATCAGCTTTTTCCCCATCATGGTGAACATCGCAACCGGCCTTGCCACGCTGGAGCCGGAACTGGAAGACGTGCTGCGCGTGCTGGGCGCCAAGCGCTGGGATGTGCTGGTCAAGGTGGGCCTGCCGCGCTCGATGCCTTACTTCTACGGCTCTTTAAAAGTGGCGATCACGCTCGCGTTTGTGGGCACCACCGTGTCCGAGATGACGGCCGCCAACGAGGGCATTGGCTACCTGCTGATCTCGGCTGGTTCGGCCATGCAAATGGGGCTGGCCTTTGCCGGGCTGGTGGTGGTGGGTGCCATGGCCATGGTGATGTACGAACTGTTCAGCGTCATCGAGCGGCACACCACAGCCTGGGCGCACCGGGGTTCGCACAGCAGCTGAGCCTACTCACCCAAAAAAGTCCCCCGCACCAGTGAAGATGCGGGGGGCAACGCAGAACCCACTCTGCGGGAGACAACCCGTTGAACCCTCCGTTGACTCAGCAAATTTGGTGCCACTTAATCCGGAAGTCCCGCGCCAAAGGTGTCCGCGTGACCTTCTACGGCGTCAATTCGGGATCCAGCCAGCTGGTGAAGCACTTGGGAGAGCTGGCGCGCGACTGGATCTCAACGGCCTGAAGGTGAGCTATGGCAGTGACCTGCACCAGGGACTGGGCTTTGTGGATCTGGCTATCGTGACGCGCGAGTCAAAATTTCGGCATTGAGACTGCCAGAGATTCTTTGGCTGACGCTTTGCTTGCACCAACTTGGTGCTCTTGACGGGCAATCAGCACGATTCAAGGTCTATTTTTCTAATATTTTGAAAATAGCCCTCAATAACCGCCTAAATCTGCCGTTAAGAAATGTACGTCTACCAAGAAAAGTAACTGGAGAGGGCCAAAACCCCTACGTATCATGCAATTGCCATCCATTGATCGAAACCCGAATCTGAGGCCATCAGGCTCAGACTTGGCTTCGTCTGGGGCAAACAGGGTGATACCGGTTGCCCCGGTCAATCCATCAGTGAGTGCATCCCCGTCCATTCAACCGGTCCCCAGCGTCATTGATATGGTGAACCCGGCGCTCAAGAAGAACGAAGGTGAACCGGTGCACACCAGTGTGTCGGACCCGGGTCGGCGCGGGTCTGAAGCAGCAACCACTCCAAAAGACTGGACGATTCACCGCCCTGCGGCCGAGAAAGTGGAAGTGCCGCTACCCAAGCCGATGTACGAAGTGCTGATGGATCACATCAAGAGTATGTGGACCGCCAGTGCCAGCGCCATCCAGTTGGAGCAAGTCAGTAACCAGCTCAATTCCCCGGTAGCGGTGGTGCCCTCTGATGCGCCAGGAAATCTGGCCAAAGAAGTTCTGGTCTACGACCCGAACATGATCAAGAAGAACGAGCAGATCTGATCGCTGGCAAGCGATTGAGTCGGTCTTTGGCCTACCATAGCGGCCTATGCATACCAGCGCCCTTGTTCTCTTCTCCGGTGGGCAGGACTCCACCACCTGTCTCGCCCACGCCCTGCAGCGCTATGAGCGAGTGGAAACCATCGCCTTTGACTACCGCCAGCGCCACAGCGTGGAGCTGGATGCACGTCTGGTGGTGCTGGAGAAAATCCGCGAGCAGTTCCCCCAGTGGGCACCCAAGATGGGTGAAGACCATTTGCTGGACCTTGCCGTGTTGGGCTCAGTGAGCGAGACCTCGCTGACGCGCCAGACCGCTTTCAAGATGGAGAGTTCCGGCTTGCCCAACACCTTTGTGCCAGGGCGCAACCTGCTGTTCCTCACCCTGGCAGCGGCCGTGGCTTACCGGCGTGATTTGACCGTCATCGTCACCGGCGTGTGCGAGACCGATTTCTCTGGCTACCCGGATTGCCGCGACGACACCATGAAGGCCATGCAACTCGCCCTGTCGCTGGGCATGGACAAGCGCTTCCTGATTGAAACCCCGCTGATGTGGATCGACAAGGCTGCCACCTGGGCCATGGCCGAGTTGTTGGGCGGGCAACCGCTGGTGGATCTGATCATCGAGCACACGCATACTTGCTATCTGGGTGACCGGGAGCACCGCCACACCTGGGGCTACGGTTGCGGCGAGTGCCCTGCCTGCGTATTGCGTGCCAGGGGATACGAAAAACACGCGACCAAGATCTGATGGCAAATGTGCCTCTAGAGCTTGTGGGATGTGCGTAAGACGCTATATATTCAATAGCATCCTGGCATGACCTAGTTCCGAACGCCACTGGCCACATGTCCCGAAGGCACATGGCGCGCGGCAGATTCAATGTGGCCGGTCTGGTCGTCAAAGAAGAAGTCGGGCTCAAATTCGCGCAGAAATTCGCCTTTGTCGAGCCCGCCCAGAAACATGGCCTCATCGACCTCAATGTTCCAGTTCATCAGGGTGCGAATCGCGCGCTCGTGGGCCGGTGCGCTGCGGGCAGTCACTAAGGCAGTACGGATGCGCATTTGCGGCGTGGCGGCCTGCTGCAAACGGTGTAGTGCAACCAGTAACGGCTTGAAGGGACCATCGGGCAGAGGTAGCGCCACCTTGTCGATCTCGTGCTGCTGGAACGCGTTCAACCCGTGGGTCTGGTACACGCGCTCGGCTTCGTCGCTGAACAGTACCGCGTCACCGTCAAACGCAATGCGCACCTCACAGGGGTGTGCGTCACTGGCGTGGGCGGATTGGGGGTAAACCTGCGCGGCGGGCACACCCGCTGCAAGTGCCGCGCGCACATCGCTCAAGTGCGTACTCAAAAACAGGTTGGCGCGCAGCGGCTTGAGGTAGCGCCACGGCGGCTCGCCCCGGGTGAACGAGCAACGGATGATGGGCAGCGCGTAGTGCGCGGCCGATTTCATCACCCGCAGCCCGCTCACAGGGTCATTGCGCGACAGGATGACGACTTCGACCTTTTGCGACACCTCGGTGTTGAACGCGAGGAGCTTTTGCACCAGTGAAAACGCCACACCAGGCTTGGCCGGCATATCCAGTCGCTCCAGCTGCAGGCGCATGTAGGCGGTGTCGTCGGTTTGTTCGAAAACCTCGTTTTCTTCCTCAAAGTCAAACAAGGCGCGGCTGGAGATGGCCACCACCAATTTGCCGTCCAGAGAGATTGTCATGTCAGCTTTGCAAAAACATCCGGTACACCGGGTTGGCCGTTTCTTCCACAAAGGGGTAGTCTAGCGTTTGCAGGAACTTGGCGAATGCTTTGTCATCGGACTTGGGTACCTGCAAGCCAACCAGGATGCGGCCGTAGTCAGCACCCTGGTTGCGATAGTGGAACAGGCTAATGTTCCAGCCCGGGCGCATCAGGCTCAAAAACTTCATCAGTGCACCGGGCCGTTCGGGAAACACAAAGCGCAGCAAACGCTCGTCCTGCGCCAGGCTGGAGATGCCACCCACCATGTGGCGGATGTGCTCTTTGGCGAGTTCATCGTGGGTCAGGTCCAGGGTTTTGAAGCCATGCTTGGTGAAGTTGGCTGCCACCTTGGTCGACTCGCCGCGCGCTTGTGTGGTCAGGCCCACAAACACATGCGCCTGCGCCGCGTCGCTGATGCGGTAGTTGAACTCGGTCACATTGCGCGGGCCGCCGGGCAGCTCGCCAATCAGTTCACAAAAACGTTTGAAGCTGCCGCGTTCTTCAGGGATGGTCACCGCAAACAGGGCCTCGCGCTCTTCACCCACCTCGGCGCGCTCGGCCACAAAGCGCAGGCGGTCAAAGTTCATGTTGGCGCCGCACAAAATGGCCGCGTAGGTTTCACCCTTGGTCTTGTTCCTGGCGACGTACTGCTTGATGGCAGCTACGCCCAGCGCACCTGCGGGCTCCACAATGCTGCGGGTGTCAATGAAAACGTCTTTGATGGCGGCGCAAACGGAGTCGGTGTCCACCGTGATGTATTCGTCCACCAGGCCACTGGCGACGCGGAAGGTTTCTTCGCCGACCAGCTTCACGGCGGTGCCGTCAGAGAACAGGCCTACGTCGGGCAACGTCACCCGCTTCTTGGCAGCTATGGACTGAATCATCGCGTCCGAGTCATTCATCTGCACGCCAATGACCTTGATGCGCGGGTCCACCGCCTTAATATAGTTGGCCACACCGGCGATCAGGCCGCCGCCGCCAATGGCGACAAACACGGCGTCCAGCCCGGCGCTGTTTTTGCCGCGGGATTTTTGTCCCGATTTGGCGGCTTTGTCTGCGCCAAGGGTCTGCACCTGGCGCAGCATTTCCATGGCAATGGTGCCCTGGCCGGCGATGACATCGGGGTCATCAAACGGATGCACAAAGGTCAGGCCCTGCTGCTTTTGCAGTTCCAGCGAATGGCCGAAGGCATCGGAGTAGCTCTCGCCAAACAGCACCACTTCGCCACCAAAGCCGCGCACCGCATCTACTTTGACCTGCGGTGTGGTGGTGGGCATCACGATCACGGCGCGGGTGCCGAGCTTGCTGGCGCTCAGGGCCACACCCTGGGCGTGGTTGCCAGCGGAGGCGCAAATAACCCCATTTTGCAGCTGCTCGGTGCTCAAATGGGCCATCTTGTTGTATGCACCGCGCAGTTTAAAGCTGCGCACGGGTTGCTGGTCTTCGCGCTTCAGCAGCACGGTGTTGTGCAGGCGGCGGCTCAGGTTGCGGGCGGGCTCCAGCGCGGTCTCGCTGGCCACGTCATACACGCGGGCGGTGAGAATTTTCTTCAGGTAATCAGCGGGGGAAAGGTTCTGGACGGGCATGGTGGTTAAACTCCTGTTCCCATTATAGATAAGTAGTTTTGCCCCGCGCGGGGCAGTTTTAAAGGTGGAAATATGGAATGCACAGTCAGTTGGACCGGCGGCTTGAAAACCCGCTCAGGGATGGGTTTTGTCGCCGAAACTGGCAGCGGCCACACCCTCATGATGGACGGTGCCCCCGATGAGGCGAAGCCGGAAAACGGTGGGTTGAATCTGGCTCCACGCCCTCTTGAGACCGTGCTGGCCGGAACCGGAGGTTGCACGGCCTATGACGTGGTGCTGATTTTGAAGCGGGGTCGCCATGCTGTGCATGGATGCACGGTCAAATTGACGGCGGAGCGGGCTGAAACAGAACCCAAGGTTTTCACCAAAATCCATATGCACTTCACGGTGACCGGAAAAGGCGTCCCCGCCATGGCAGTAGAACGTGCTGTTGCCATGAGCCACGAAAAGTATTGCTCAGCCAGCATCATGTTGGCCAAGACTGCTGACATTACGACCAGTTTTGAGTTGGTGGAGGGCTGAGTCCTGCTGCTCGGTGTGCCGGGGTCAGATATGGTGCGCAACCGTTGTCATGACCTTGGCGGCAGCGCGCATCAAGTCTTTTACGGGTGCTGGCAATTCCATGGCTCCCGCGTCTTGAGCATCTTGCGCATGGCGTAGTTCGTCGTCGCGCATCTGTGCCACGATTGCGCGCGACGCATGGTCAGCAGTTGGCAGCTTGTCGAGGTGGCTTTGTAAGTGTGCGCCAACTTGAACTTCCGTTTCCACCACAAAGCCCAAGCTCACTGCATCGCCCAGTCGGCCCGCCAGAAGGCCTAAACCAAAAGCGCCGGCATACCACAATGGGTTGAGAATGGACGGCCGAGCCTTCAGCTCCGTCAAGCGCTGCTCGGTCCACGCCAGGTGGTCAGTCTCTTCAATGCAGGCGCGCGTGAAATGCGCCCGCAGTACCGGGTTGCGCGTGGTCAGTGCTTGGGCTGTGTATAGCGCTTGTGCACACACTTCGCCCACATGGTTAACCCGCATGAGCGATGCGGCAGAGCGGCTCTCAAGGGCATCGAGATGGGTTGCTTGGTCTGTAACAGTGGGGCAGCTTGTTGCTGCACGGTGTTTGACAAACAGCGTACGCAGAGCGGAATCGGCGGTTATGAGCAGCGAATCCAATGTCGACTCCTAATAGGGTTCAGCCCTTAAGTCTAGCGCGAATAGGCTCGAGGCAATGAGAAACAAATTGTTGCAACACCGCAACGGAAGGGCTTGAAATTGGCCACTTTCCCGCTTTTTAGAGAGCAAAGCTTTGCCAAATAGCCATGGGTCTGGTGCAATAGAGCCAACTTCCTGAACTAGGAGGTTGGCCCGGGGTTCTGATCCCGTAGGACCTGAGCCCGCTGTTTAACCTTTTTGAGAAACCCGAAATGAAAAAAACCCTCATCGCTTTGGCTGTATTGGCCGCATCTACCGCTTCCATGGCACAAGTTACTTTGTACGGCGTTGCTGACGTGTCCGTTGGCGCTACCGACAAGGCTGGCCTTGGTTTGGCTAACGACAAGTTTCAAGCTATCGCTTCTAACGTTCTGAACAACGGCAATTCACGCTTCGGCATGAAGGGCGTGGAAGATCTGGGCGGCGGCATGACTGTTGGTTTCAACTACGAAGGCGGCATCAACATTGCTAACGGCGCTGGTAACACCAGCGGCGGTCAATTGTTCTCCCGCGCAGCAAACGTGTACATGCAAGGTGGTTTCGGCCGCCTGACAGCTGGCCGCCAGTTGACAACTTCTTTCTTCAGCGTTGCTTCTTGGGAATTGACCGGTACAGCTAACTACTCTGTAGTAGCCAACCAGTTCGGTTTCGGCGGTGGCGCTGGCCCACGTGACAGCGCTGCTGTCAAGTACGACATTGCTGCAAGCGGCTTCAGTGGTTCTTTGATGTTCGTACCAGAAGGTAATGCAGCTTACACCGCTGGTACACCTGCTACTGCAAAGGGCAAGTATGACGTGGCTGTTGGCTACGCTGCTGGTCCTTTGGCTGCAAGCTTGGCTTACAACAAGGTTGATGCTGGCAACGAGGGTGTGGTTGTGGGCGGTTCTTACAACTTTGGTATGGTCAAGGTCGCGGCTAGCTGGACCCAAGGTAAAACTGGTGCAGGCGTTGCCTTCGTAGAAGGCTACACATTGGGCGCATCCATCCCAATGGGCGCATTCACCTTCACAGCTGACATGGCACAGGACACCATCTCCCGCGCTGCTAACAGCACAGATACCGACTTCCTGCTGGAAGCCAAGTACGCTTTGTCCAAGCGTACATTCGTGTACGGTGTGTACATGATGGACGGCAAGGGTAAGACCGCTTCTGACGTCAGCGGCTACGCTTTGGGCCTGCGTCACAACTTCTGATCTTACGCTGGCGTAAGCCAGTTGTTGATCTAAAGCTAAAAAACCCGCTGTGGAAACACAGTGGGTTTTTTTACGTCTGCATAAAACTGATACAGTGTTTGCATCAACAACGAAGGGGAATGGAAATGACAGACGCAGCAGCAGCACAAAAAGTCTTGGACGACTTGATTGCGCAACAGAAAGACATCAACGCGAAAGTTGAAGCGCAGTTAAAGGCAACACGCGAAGCTGCACTTGCAACCGTGAAAAGTCTTTGCACGGCACACAGTTTTACGGCGACGGACTTAAAAGGTGCGCTTGTCGTCAAACGCACTAGTGCTGCTGCAAAAAAGGCAGCGCCTCGTAAAAGCACACGCGCCAAAAAGTAATACGTCTGTCGCGCATTTAACGCGCGTTCAGCAGTACTTTGCGCTCACGCTGCTGCAACAGCCCCAGGTTGCAGCGAACAACGCTTCCTTGCGCGATTTGACAGAAGACGAAGCTGCACAGCTAGAACGCATCTGCAATGCACTGCTGCAATGCAAACAACAGCAGCCAGTTCAAGTAGCAAGTCTGCGCAGTGCGCTGTCCAAAGCGCAATACAGCGCGTTCAAAGTACAAACACGCGCACCAACATCCAGCGCCGATGTATTTGACAGGAAGAGCAGGCCGCAAGAGCTAACGAAGTACTTGGCAATGCTGAAAACTGCAGACTTAACGAATGCACGCGCTGACCGCGCGGCCGCAAGCAGAATACCAAGACGCATTGGCAATTTGTCAGCAGCAGAACACTGGCGAAATCAATCTGAAACTCAATACGAACACGCGCTGGAGTACTTGGACGAAACACTTGGCGCATCAAACAACCAAACAGAGTACGAAATTCGCGCTTGGTTGGACAGAGAATTTGAATTGTCGGCGGAGAGCACGATTAGTTGTGATGACGGTGGAGTTGCGCGCGTAATTGGCAGTCGCAGCAAGCACTGTCTTGTTACAGTGCAAACAAAAAAAGCAGCGAAGCAAGAAAAGTTGGGGACGTGCGCACAAGATGCATTACAACAGGCTGCGCTTGAGCTAATCTACGTTCCCGTTACAACGGATGCAGCGCAAACAATGCAACTAAAGGCAATGTTGGGCAAACTGAAACGCTGATTTGCACATCCGCGCACTAAATCAACTCAACAGCAGCACGCATCAAGTTAGGATTGAGCGAAATGTAGCGTTGTGTGGTGGACAAATTCTTGTGTCCAGCCAGCGCCATCAAAATATGCATCGCCACGCCTTTGTCGGCCAACGAACTCAGAAAAAATCTGCGGCCACTATGACTTGATGCGCCTTCAACACCAGCGCGCGCATACAGTTGGCTGAAATGCTGGCACAAAGTGTTTGCCGAAAAACCGCGCAACGGATTTTTTTGTGTTGGAAACAGCGCACGTTGTGCATTCGCGTAACAAACAGCAATCAAATCCTTGTTTGCAAAGCGCGCACGCAAATACGCCAACAATTCGTCGCGCAACTTCTGCGGCAGTAACACGGTGCGGCCAACATTGCCCTTAGTTTGATCCCGTGAAAGATGAACTTCAGCGCGAATGGTACCGTCACCTGCAACAACATCGGCCAGACGTAGTGCAGCAACTTCACCGACGCGAAGACCTGCGTGATGTGTCATCAGCAACATACATTTGTTACGAGCAGAGTGTGGATGTACAGCGCAGTACAGCATAACTTTGCGCAATTCTCGTTCTGTTAGTACTCTGGCTTGTGACATTAAAAATCTCCTCTATCAAACATCGTCATGTGTTCAATTATTTATTGTTTGATTAGGTAAGTCGATGAAAGAAGGTGACGAAAAGATCATCAGCAAAATCAACAACTTCGGCGAAGACCACGCCTAATGTGTATTACCTGTGTTTCTGCAATGCGCATCGTCAGCGTAATCGCGCTGAGACAAATTGCGCCTTAATGAAACGACTACTTGGCTGATTTGAGCTGAGCTTGCGCGTATGCCGCTTGCCGTCGTGCACGTTGCGCGTATACCAAGTCTGCTTGCTTCTTCTGTGCAGCCATCTGCCGAATCGCCAAAATCTTGTCCATCTCCGTTGCGGGTTGTGCTTTGGCGTCAGCAGCAGCAATCTGCTGCATCACACCATTGACACGCTGCTGTTGCTTCATTGCAGTTGGCACAACTGCCGCAGGCTGTTGCTGCTGTGCGTTTCCAATCACCTCAAATACCTTGACCATTGCGTTCTCCTTTTGTTTGATATTTAGCCAACCGAATTAAAGCAGTTGCACCAGTGTCAACGATGTGCATTCAAACCGACAACTACAAGAAACTGACGAAACAAATTGTTTGGTATTTCGTGGCACTGCATAAATAGTTACATGCACACATTGGACGAACAATCACAACAAATCAAGCAGAAGCAGCGTGATCGCTTCCGTCGTGACATGTACAACTATCTTGCGCAGTACTCAGAATTGATGACGCACGCTGTCACGCTGACATTTAATGGTAGAAAGCTTGAAGCATTGAAGCGTAAAGCAGACTGGATGCAAGGTGAAGCATACGAAAAACTGCTGCAACGCAGCTTCAAACACTTCGCAACACGCTTAAATCGGTGCGTGTACGGGAATGCAACACAGCGGTACGGAAAAACACTATTGATATTGCCAGTTATCGAAGGGTTGCAGCACGGCGAGTGTCCGCATTACCACTGTGCAATCGGCGCGACTGATCGTGTTGAGCATGCAGAGTTTGAACGCATGGTGAGAGATAGTTGGAGTAACGTAGCATTTGCTGGACACCAAATTGATGTGCAGCCGTATCGTGACAAAGGATGGTGTAGTTACATTAGCGGCGACGCTGTGTTTCTAAATCGGTTGAGCGTGGACTGGGACAATGTGCAATTGCCTGTTCACTTGTTGGCGCACTGCTGAAGAAATCTTCCTTTGGGCCATTGACTTGAAGCGCAATGCTTCAATTACCGTCGGTGTGACTGAAAACATAACAACAACTGAAGACAACACAAGGCAACACAAACACAGAACAACGAAGACAAACAACACGACAACAAAGACAGACGAAACCATCGGTGTAATCATCGACAAATTGAAGACAGGCGCTAGAGTTGAACTGTGGACAACAAACAGGAGAAACGAATGTCACAGTTACTGCAAACACTGAAGCTTACATCGGCCCGCAAACAACGCGCACTACCCGAAGTAGTCAAGCGAAGAAACAAGATGCTGAAGAAGTTGACGGAACAGCGGGAGTTGGCGCTGGCGATAGCGGAGGGACGACTGTACGTACCAAAGCGTTTGCGCACCGTAGTTGACGGCGACACAGGACAAAAGACTGTGCGCGAAATGCCAGTTCGCATTAAAGCGTGGTGGTGGACTGGAGAGAAAGGCGAAACATTGCTGTCGCTTTTTTACGGAAGTAAAACATTAGAGTTGAGCAAGGGAAAGACCGCCGTGGAGATTGCAAGCTTGATGGAACTTCCGAATGTGTTGGAGGTTGTCATCAACGCAGTGCAGAACAGCGAACTGGATGCACAGATTGAAGCGGCCAGTGTGAAACTGCGCGAAGGCTTCAAAGCGGGCAAGACAGTCAAGGCTGCGAAGTAGTTCGCGCTCCATTGTTGCGTCTGCTTTGCAGCAATCCAATGTTCTGTTCACCAGTCACTGTGCTTGCATAGTGATTGTTGATTACGTCAACGCTGGTGCGTGCATTGCGCGCCAGCGTTAGCAAGTCAATTCCCTGCCCGTACAGCAAGCGGAATGTGATGGAGGAATGACGCAGACTGTACAGCGTGCGCGGTTGTCCATTGACGCCGTGCTTTAGTCCCGTGTCAGCCAACACCCAGTTAAAGTGCAAACTTAGTACGCTGTTGGCGTAACTCCTGTCGCGCAGATGTGGCAGGAACAAGTAATCATCGGGACTTGCGAGGCCAAGTTCAGCGTAATGTTTGCTGATTTGCTCGTAAATGCGCACTGCTGGTTGCAGTGTAACAATGGGTTTGTCGTGTTTCTTGGTTTCAGGAAGCGTCAATCGCAAATAGGTGTTCTGTCCGCGCAGCACTTCGACGTGTTTGTGTTTCAATGTCCACAAATCGCTGGGTCGTATGAAACTGTTAACCATAAACACAATAGCCCACGCAACATCAGGCGGCATGCGCTGGTCTGCATGGCGCAGTTTGTATGTCTTGCGTAGAGTGCTGCGACATTCTGGGTGCCGTACATTGCGCAATCTGCGTGCAGCGCGTGCAATCATCCAATACTCTGTTGGCGTAAATGCACCGCGCGAGTTTGTAGTGATCTTGATCTTGGGAAACTGTGGCAGTTTGTCGAGTACACCAATCGCAATCGCGTGCTTGAGTACTTTGCGCACGATAAGCAGGTACTGACTGACAGTGATTGTGCTTAATGACGCACTCAGAAACTGCGTAAAGTCCAGCAACGCTTGGTAATCAATGTCTGCTGGCGCAACTTTGGTCCAGCGTGTCAGTATGTGCGCATCCAAACGGTTGCGCATCACTTGCACACTCTCAATCGTAATCTCGCCGCGCTCCTGTCTGCACTGTTCATTTGCAAACATCTGCGCAGCCAGTGCGCCGAACGTGTGTTTGGGTTTGACTGGTGCAGATGAACGAATGACAGGTGACTGACTGACGAGATTGTTGTGCAAATCGTCAGCATCATTGCTGCCAATGTAGTGTTTGGCAAGCAACAGTTCATAAAACTGGCGTGCAAAACTTTGTGCAACGCGCAGACTTTGGGTTTGTGTACTGCGTCTATGTGTGCTGCCTGCAATCCAGCAGCGTACTTGCCAAAACTTGCTGGCAGCAATCCTGAACACCGCCAGTTTATTGGGGTAGCCAGGTATTGCAGTAATGGTTGACGGTATTGGAACGGTGCGGCAGCGTTGTTTCGTGCGCATGACTGCATCGTTCGCTGCGTGAATTTGGTTATCGGGAAATTGGTAGAGCATTGCTCCAGCATAGTGTTGCATACCGAAAAATGCGATCACTGCATACAGAACAACTGGTGACTGACTCACTCAATGTCGCCGCAGTCGCAGCACGGTCTGCCAGTGTTTGCCAGCGTGCGAAATTGACGAATTCAAGCGTTGCACGCTGCGCTGAGTTGCACACTGCACACCGTACAACTCTGTGCACCAAAACATTGGCGTGCAATTGGCGTGATCATCAAGATTTGGTGGTGGTGTGTATTGAAACGAATTCACATTCGCTTTGGCTGTATTGGCCGCATCTACCGCCTCGATGGCACAAGTTACTTTGTACGGCGTTGCTGACGTGTCCGTTGGCGCGATCAATCAAACTACTGGTCTTGGCTTGGCGAACGACAAGTTCCAAGCAATCGCTTCCAATGTTCTGAACAACGGAAATTCCCGCTTCGGCATGAAGGGCGTTGAAGATCTGGGCGGCGGCATGAAAGTTGGCTTCAACTACGAAGGCGGTATCAACATCGCTACTGGCGCTGGCAACACCAGCGGCGGCACACTGTTCGCTCGCGCTGCCAATGTGTACCTTGAAGGCGGTTTTGGTCGCTTGACAGCTGGTCGTCAATTGACAACTTCCTTCTTCAGCGTTGCTTCATGGGAATTGACTGGTACAGCTAACTACTCTGTGGTTGCTAACCAGTTTGGTTTCAATGGTGGCGCTGGTCCTCGTGATCACGCTGCTGTCAAGTACGACATCGCTGCGAGCGGTTTCAATGGTTCCTTGATGTTCATCCCTGAAGGTGATGCAGTCTACGGTACACCTGCGAATCCTAAGGGCAAGTACGACGTGTCTGTTGGCTACGGTGCTGGTCCTCTGGTTGCTTCTTTGGCCTACAACAAGGTTGATGCTGGCAATGAAGGTACCATTGTGGGTGGTTCTTACAACTTCGGCGCTGTCAAGGTTGCTGCTAGCTGGACACAAGGTAAAACTGGCGCAGGCGCCACGATCGCTGAAGGCTACACATTGGGCGCTTCGGTCCCAATGGGCGCGTTCACTTTCACAGTTGACATTGCAAACGACACCAAGTTTGAAGACACCGACTGGCTGTTGGAAGCCAAGTACGCTTTGTCCAAGCGCACTTTCGTGTACGGCGTAATTGTTCGTGACGGCGCAAGCAAAGGTCGCGTGACTGCTGGCAACCCGCTGAACAAAGAAGTTGACGGCTACGCTCTGGGCCTGCGCCACAACTTCTGATCTAACGCTGGCGAAAGCCAGTTGTTGATCTAAGATCAAAGCCCCGCTACGGCAACGTAGTGGGGCTTTTTGCTGCCTGATTGGGTGGCGTTAGGCGTAGCGTTTGCTGCGCAAGTTGCCCTTCATATCGCTGAGCATTGGCTGTAACGTATCACTGCCAATACGCAAGGCCATGCAGGTTGCCAGAATGTCGACGATCATCAGGTGCAGCAGGCGCGAAACCATTGGGCTGTATTTATCGAAGCTCTCCGGGTGGTCCGCGCTCAGGTGAATGTTTCCGGCGCTGGCCAGGGGCGAGCCACTGGCTGTGATGACGATCGTTGTTGCTCCGTTCTTGCGTGCGATGTCGCAGGCATCCATGAGATCCCGTGTGCGTCCTGAATTGCTGACAACGACGACGCAATCCCCTGGTCTCATCATCGAAGCAGCCATCACTTGCAGGTGGCCATCACTGTAGGCGACCGTGTTGACGCCGAGCCTGAAGAACTTATGCTGCGCGTCTTGCGCCACTACGCCCGAGTTGCCCACGCCGAAGAACTGGATGCGATGCTTGCCTTCGTAGGCCACCATGAGTGCCGCCATGGCCTTGTCGATGGCAATGGTGCTGGCCTCATTGCGGTATTTCAGGAATGCCGCAACCGTGTTGTCGATAACCTTCACCATCACGTCTGATGTTTTGTCGTCCCTGTCCACACTGCGGTGGATGAAGGGCACCCCTTCGTTGACCGTGCCGGCCAGCTTGCGTTTGAAGTCTGACAGGCCGTCATATCCAACACTTCGGCAAAATCGGACCACGGTGGGTTTGCTCACATGAGACCGGTCGGCCAGTATGCTCACCGGCAGCTTTGCAAACGCACGTGGGTCGGCCAGGCACAACTTGCCCACCCGCTGTTCGGCAGGCGCCAGTGATGGCAGTGCGGCCTGTATGCGGTCTAGCATGGACTGCCGCAGCGCTGGGCCGCCCCAAGCAAGGCACGGCCCCCTTTGGGGGGCAGCGTAGTTCGCGAAGCGACAAGCGTGGGGGTCATATTCCTAGCTTTCCTCCGACCAACAGTGGCCGTCCCGTGCAATCATAGCGCTGGCTGCACTGGGTCCCCACGTGCCTGCCGCGTAGGGGCGAGGCCCCTGTGAATCGTTGGTCCAGTGATTGATCATGGGCTCGACCCACCGCCAGGCTTCTTCCTGCTCGTCACTGCGCACAAACAGGTTCAGCCGGTCGTCGATGACGTCCAGCAACAGTCGCTCATAGGCGCCCACGCGCTCCGAGCCAAAGCGCTTGTCAAAGTCCAGATCCAACTGCACGGGCACCAGTGCCTGCGCCGCACCGGCCTTGCTTTGTCGGTTGTTCTGGCCTTGGGCGAGCAGGTGCAGTTCCAGTCCGTCCTTGGGCTGCAAGTTGATCACCAGGCGATTGGCTACGCCGATCTGGGAGTTAAAAATCGCGTGTGGCGTAGGTCGAAAATTGACCACGATATGGGCGTCACGTCCTGCCAGGCGCTTGCCGGTGCGGATGTAGAAGGGCACGCCAGCCCAACGCCAATTGGCAATCTCCGTGCGCAAGGCCACAAAAGTTTCCGTGTTGCTTTGTGGGTCTACGCCCATTTCTTCACGGTAGCCAGGCACTTTTGCACCGTCAATGCTGCCACTGGCGTATTGGCCGCGGATGACATCCTGCGACAAAGACTCTTGCGTCCAGGGTTTGAGTGAGCGAAGCACCTTGAGCTTTTCGTCTCGGATGGCGTCGGCGTGCGAATTAATAGGCGGCTCCATACCGATGGCGCACAGCAGTTGCAGTGCGTGGTTTTGTACCATGTCGCGCAGAGCGCCAGTTGTTTCATAAAAAGCGCCGCGTTTTTCGACACCCAGATCCTCGGAAATCGTAATCTGGATATTGGCGATGTGCTCGCGCCGCCACAGTGGCTCGAACAGAGCGTTGCCAAAGCGCAGTGCAAACAGGTTTTGCACCGCGGGCTTGCCCAGGTAATGGTCGATGCGAAAGACCTGTTCTTCCTCGAAGAACTGGCGCACTGTGCGGTTGATGGCCCGGTTGGA
>CAJAVE010000224.1 GCA_903945325.1 uncultured beta proteobacterium
GGCCTGGCTGTTGAGCGACCCGGACACCATGACCCAGGTCAGCATGGTCAAGGGCTGGCTGTTTGTTGCGGTGACCGCGTTGCTGCTCTACGGGCTGATACAGCGCATGACCCTGGGTTTGCAGGAGGCGCTGCAACAAGCCAGTTTGCATGAGCAGCAACTGCAGGCCACGATGGATGCCTTGCCTGATTTGCTGTTTGAGGTGGATCGCGAAGGGCGAATCATCAATTACCACAGCCACCGCGACGACCTGCTTGCGGCGCCGCCCGAGTTGTTCCTGGGCAAGCGGTTTACAGAATTGTTGCCGGCCGACGCAACGCTGGCCTGCCAGAGCGCAATTGACGAAGCCGCACGGGTGGGGTTCTCAACCGGTGTGACCTACCAGCTGGCCTTGCCGCAGGGCGAACACTGGTTTGAGCTGTCGGTATCGCACCTGCACACCGACGCACGGCTGGAACAGCGTTTCATCATGATTGCGCGCGACATTACCGAGCGCAAGCGGGCCGAGAAAGAGCTCCAGCTGGCCGCTGGTGTGTTCAGCCATTCCCAGGAGGGCATCACCATCACCGATGTGCAGGGCACCATCATCAATGTGAACGCGGCCTTCAGCCGGATCACCGGGTATCCGCGTGAGGAGGCCATTGGTCAAAATCCGCGCATCCTGCGATCTGGTCGCCAGGATGCTGCCTTTTACGCCGACATGTGGAACGCACTGCTGATCCAAGGCCACTGGAGTGGCGAGATATGGAACCGGCGCAAGGACGGCGAGGTCTATGCCGAGAATCTGACCATCACCGCGGTGCGTGACTCGCAGGGCAAAACCACCCAGTACATTGCGTTGTTTTCCGACATCACGGCGCTCAAGACGCATCAAAGCGAACTGGACCGCATTGCCCATTTTGATGCGCTGACCGGTTTGCCCAACCGCCTGCTGCTGGCCGACCGCCTGTATCAGGCCATGAATCAGGTCACGCGGCGGGGGTTGACGCTGGCAGTGGCGTATCTGGATATCGATTTTTTCAAGGGCATCAATGACCAGCATGGGCATGCCGTGGGGGATGAGCTGCTCATCGCCGTTGCGCACCGGTTGAAACAGACCCTGCGCGAAGCCGATACCCTGGCGCGCATGGGGGGCGACGAGTTTGTTGCGGTGTTGATCGACCTCGAGAGTGTCGAGGCCAGCCTGCCTATGCTGGAGCGCATGGTCAGGGCGGCCGCCGAGCCGGTGGCCATTGGCGACCTGTGCTTGCAGGTGTCTGCCAGTCTGGGTGTCACTTACTACCCGCAAAATCAGGAGGTGGATGCCGACCAGTTGCTGCGCCAGGCGGACCAGGCCATGTACCAGGCCAAGCTGTCGGGCAAAAACCGTTATCACCTGTTCGACGCGGAACAGGACAGCAGCATCCGCGGCCATCACGAAAGTCTGGAAAATATTCGCTCGGCAATGGAGCGCAGCGAGTTTGTCCTGTACTACCAACCCAAGGTGAATATGCGCACGGGCCAGCTGGTGGGCGCCGAGGCCCTGATCCGGTGGCAGCACCCGCAACGCGGTTTGGTTGCGCCAGGCGCTTTTTGCCCGCGGTCGAGGACGACCCGCTGGCAGTAGTTATCGGCGAGTGGGCCATCAACACCGCGCTGTGCCAGATCGAACAGTGGCGCGAACGTGGCCTGGAATTGCCCGTCAGTGTGAATATTGGTGCGCGGCAATTGCAGCAACCGGATTTTGTGGATCGCCTGCGGGCCATTCTGGGTAGACACCCGCAGCTTGCACCGAGTCAACTGGAGCTGGAAATACTCGAAACCAGTGCCCTCAAGGACATGGCCCAGGTGTCGCAAGTGATTGAAGCCTGCGCGCAGATCGGCGTGATGTTTGCGCTGGACGACTTTGGTACCGGCTATTCGTCACTGACCTACCTCAAGCGCCTGCGGGTGTCCCTGCTCAAGATTGACCAGAGCTTTGTACGCGACATGCTCGATGACCCGGACGACCTGGCCATTCTGGAAGGCATCATTGGTCTGGCCAGCGCCTTCAAGCGCGACGTCATCGCCGAGGGTGTTGAGACCGTGGCCCACGGTACCCGCCTGCTGCAGCTGGGCTGTGATCTGGGGCAGGGCTACGGCATTGCGCGGCCCATGCCCGGTGCGGCCATGGTGGAATGGGCGCAAACCTGGCAGCCTGACCCGGCATGGGCTCAGTAACAAAACCTTAAAACGCGTAGCTGGCAACCAGATAGCCTTGCCGCTGCACCGGCAACTGACGTACCACAGCGTCAGTTGGCCCGCCATGCGCCCGCAGGCCCGCTTCGAGTTTGAAGCGCTCGCCTGACCAGACCACCGAAGCCGTGGTCACGCTACCCTGATCGGCCGGTGTGTACAGCACGTCGAGCGCTGTCTGCCAGCGGTCGTGCTGCCAGCTCAGGCGCACAAAAAGGTTGTCCTGGCGCAGGCTGTTCGACACGCCGAAGGCCTTGCCCTGCCAGGCCAGATTACCCGCCACCGCTGCAACCGGCACGCCTTGGGATAGCCACGTTGGCAAAGCCCGGTTGCGCGCCGACCAGTCACTCCATTGCGCGTCGCTCAGTGCGGTGTCGTCGTGCCAGGCTTCCACCAATACGCCGACCTGGTTCTCGCTGGTCCAGGTTCCACCGATGAGCAACTGCTGTCCGCTACCGGAACGCTTCGTTCGCCACGGGTTGTCTGCGGTGAGGCTGGTTCCCGTCACGCTGCTTTCCAAGTGCATAACCTGGCGGTAGGCGCGCACCGATGCGTGCAGTTCCAGCGCGTCGGTGGCTACCCACGATGCGGCGGCACCCAGGCTGGTGCCCGTTTGTTCGCCCTGGCGGGCAAAGGCGTGCCAGTCTGCGGAACCGTGGTGCTGGTACAGGCGTGCGGAGAGTGCGGCCTCGTCCATGCCGTCCCTGCTGCGCTCCCGCGTGGGGTTGACCCACACCATCGACCACGCGGTGTCGCCGTTGAAGTGCTCGGCCATCAGCAGGGGGCGGCCCTCCTGCGTGTCAGATGCCAGGGTGCGCCGCACCTCCTGTTGCACCATGTCGTTGGGCCGGAAGGCATACCCGACATCCCACGAAACCACGCGTTTGCCCGCACTCCATTGCCAGCCCAGGGCCGGGCCTGCCGCATAGGCTTCGTTCACGCGACTCAGCCGCGTGCGGGGGCCGCCTTCCGTCTGCTGTGCCAGTACAGTGGCGCTGGCGTTCAGTTGCAGCGGGCCTGCGTGGGCGGTCGTGCGCAGGTCGAGTTGTGCCGTCGCGGTGGAGGCCTCTGCCGCAGCAATGCCAGGCTGCATGGCGTTGGCTTGTGCCATGGGCCCCGTATGGGCTACCTGGCGTTGGGTCCACACAGTGCGCAGTTGCCCTGACATTTCAGTGGTGTCGGCCCGGGCGCAAAGGGGTGCTGCCATTGCCCACGCCATCATCGCGGCCAGTGCCACGCGGACGGGGCTTGTGCCTGTTGAATGTGCAAGCCTGCGCATACTCATTCCAGTGTCGGGTTGCGGGCCAAGAACATGGGGTTGAGCCACTCGGCGCTCACTGTGCGTTCCTTGCGGGCCAGGTAGCGGATGCGGGTCTCTTTCTTGTTGCTCAACTGGTCCACCAGCACCATTTCGGACACGGTGGTGGGGTTGGCGGGCTTGTCCATGACAAAGCGGGCCTGCTTGGCCAACTTGTCGGACTGCACAAACAAATCGGCACGCACCGGTTCGTGGCGCGCCTTGCCCAGCCACAACTCGATGCGCTGGTAGGTCACGCCCTTGCGCTGCGCCTGCAGGCTGAGGTGCAGGCAGATGGCCTTGCCTTCGGGCAGGCAGGGTTCCTCGCCCACGATCTGGCCGCTGTAATCGCCCGCCCAGTTCATGGTGGCAATGTCGCCGGTGGACGCGTCACCCAGCAGCTTTTGCATGGGCGTGATGCGTAACGGACGCTGGCTGCCGGGCATCAGCAGCCAGAAGTCGTCACCCAGCATCAGCACCTTCTGGCCTTTTTCCATGGGGCTTTGCATCAGCACCAGTGACTTGCGCTCGGCCTGGGCGAACACGGTGTAACGGCGTTCTTTGTCCTGGCTGCCGTCAGTGTTGAAGACAGTGACCTGGGTGTCAACTTGCAGGTTGTCGGCGCTCATGCGGAAGCGGTCGGCGTCTTTTAGTAGGGATGGGATGTCTTGGGCGTGGGCTGGTGTGAGCATTGCAGCTCCAGCCAAGGCTGCGATAGCGATGCGGGTGAGAATGCTGGCTTTTTTCCCCCCACTCCCCCCCACCCCCTCGCCCCGCCGGGCGAAGGGGAGCCCAACAGCCACATTTGACCGCGCGGTTGAAGTGAGGCTTCTATGGCGCAACTGTTGGAGTGGTTTGGTTGCCGTGGTTGCTTTGGCGGGTTGTACTGGGGTATTTCTCGAGTAAATCATGCTGTAGCCCTCGTAGATATTGCGTAAGCAGCTATCAAAATCATAGTTAAAGTTGAACCTGTGCCTGTCGTGTCGTAGAAGCTTCACTTCTTGGCAGTAACCAAATCGGCTGTCCGCATTGGCTCCCCCTCGCCCGGCGGGGCGAGGGGGCTGGGGGGAGTGGGGTTGAATCCAATAGGAAATGGGGAAATCAGGTATGCGCCAACGCATCAACAACCGCCATATTCACCGTCCTCCTCGCCACCCAACTAGATGCCACCATCGTCAACACCACCATGGCCACCAGGGTCACAAAGTACATCAACGGATCAATCGAAATGTTCAACGGATACCCCACCGAGCGCCCCGGTGGCGGCGGCATGTTCACCGGCACCACGTAGAGCATCAGCGAGATACCCAGTGACAGCACGGCTCCGGTGACTGCACCCACGCCGCCCAATACCATGCCCTCCAGTGCCAGCGTGCGCAGCAGTTGCGAGGGCAGGGTGCCCAGTGCCCGCAGGGTGCCAATCTCCCGGGTGCGCTCGATGATGGCCATGGCCATGGCGTTGGTCACCACAAACACCACGATGACGCCGATGATCAGCCCCAGCGCACCAAAGATGCGGTTGTACAAATCGCGCACCGAGCGGTAGAAGAAGGCCTGGTCTATCCAGGTCTGCACGGCAAGCTGGGGGAGCTGCGCGGCCAGGCGCTGCTGCACCGGCTGAGTCGATTCCATGCGGTCCAGGAAGACGCCGAAACTGGACACGCGCTCGGTGACCAGCAGCCGCTGCGCGGTGGCGATGTCGGTGTAGACCAGCCGTTTGTCGATGTCGGGCACGCCGGTGGAGAAGATGCCCTTGACCCGCACATCCATCGCGTTCATGGCGCCCTCTGTCGTGCTGGCCAGCAGGGTCAGGCTGCTGCCGGGTGTTGCCTTGAGGCTGCGCGCCAGCCCTTCACCCAGCATGACTTCAGCGTCCATGCTGCCACTGGCCAAAACCTGCCCTGCGGTGAGGGTCAGGAACGGGCCTTTAACCGCAAATTCGCTGTCTGGCTCCACGCCAGTTGCCATCATCACGGTGGACTTGTCGCCGTTGCTGATCAGGCCGCTGAATTCCACCTTGGGCAGCACCTGGCGCACGGCGGGGTCGGCCAGCAGCTGGGTGCGCAGGGCGGCCACGTCGTCCAGGCCGTGTTGCAGTGGCGTGTCTTCATCGCGGGCAAACTGGTCCGGTCTGGCCAGAATCAGGTGGCCGGTGGTGCGCGCCGCCGCCTGGGCCAGCGCTTCATAGGTGTACAGGGCAAAGCCACCCGCCAGCAGGATGGATGCGGTGCCCAGTGCGGCGATGGAGACCGTCACCAGCGAGCGGCGGCGGTTGCGCAGTGTGTTCTGGATGGCGAACTTCAGCCAGCGGTTCAAGTCAGTCATTGGATTCTCCCGTCCAGTAGTGCCACCACGCGGTCGCATTGGCGGGTGAGGCGGCTGTCGTGGGTGGCAATCACAAAGGCCGCGCCTTCGGCATGGCCGCGTTCGCGCATCAGGTCCAGCACCTGGTCGGCGGTGTGCGAGTCCAGGCTGGCGGTGGGTTCGTCGGCAATCACCAGGCGCGGGCGCTTGATCAATGCGCGGGCAATGGCCACGCGCTGGCGCTGTCCGCCAGACAGTGCGTCGGGGCGGTGCTGGGCGTGGTTCTGCAGGCCCACGGCCTCCAGTTGGGCGGCCACGCGTTCGCGTCGCTCAGCCAGGGGGACGCCGGTCAAAAAAAGCGGGTAGTCCACATTCTCTGCAACCGTCATCACTGGCACCAGATTGAAGTTCTGGAAGACAAACCCCAAAGCATCGCGGCGCAGCAGCGTGCGCTGGATCTCATCCAGTCCGCCAATCGGATTGCCGCTGAAAGTGATCTCGCCGGAGTCTGGGGTGTCGATCAGGCCGCACAGGTTCAGGATGGTGCTCTTGCCACTGCCCGAGGGGCCGGTCAGCGCCAGCAGTTCACCACGCTGCACAGACAGATCCACGCCCTGTAAAGCGGGGATCAGGTGTTGGCCCAGGCGGTAGGTTTTGAAAACACCGTGCAAGTGCACAACGGCTTCCTTCACCGTGCTCATGATGCCGATGCCTTGGTCGCTGCTGCCTTCACATGGGCCTTGAAGGCTGCTGGGGCTTGGGGCAGCAGGGGGCTAGCCAGCACGTCACTGAGCAGTTTGGCGCCGCGTTCCCTGCGGTTCATGAATCCCGGTACTGCCAGAAACGTGTTGGCCGCTACGAATTTCACTTCCAGCACACCGGGCGTGCCGTTTTGTACGGTGGCATTGTGGTCAGGGCTCAGCAAGGCCAGCGCTTTGTCCAGCTGCGCCAAGCCATCTTCGGCATAGGCCATCTTCTTCCATGGCAGCCAGGTGGTGGTGGCCTTCATTGCAGTGGCGGCGCCGGCGTAGGCCATCAGCACCGGGTTGACGGGCTCCGTTTTCAGCAGGACGGTAAAGGCCTCAGCTGCACGGTCTATGGCGCCTGCGTCTCCGGCGTTTGCCTGCATGAAGTGGCTGAAGGCACCCTGAAATTGGGCTTCGGTTACTGCCGTTGCAGCGCTGGCAACACCCACCAGGCAGGCAGCGAGGGCAAACTGGCGGATGCGGCGTGAAAGTGTGTTTGGGTTCATGACTGACTCCTGCAAATTGAATGAGGAGTGCAGTGTCTGAATTCAGCGCGCGGCGAGCACTCGCTTTGAGACGAAGTGCCGCGTGGCGGCGCCAAATGCTTTGCAGCGGCGCAGAGTGGGGGGGCAGCGACCCGCGCAGCGGCGGAGCGTGGGGGCTACGAATTCGACGCCGGGCCGCCCCAAGGCGAATTGCACACCCACGGGGGGCAGCGACCCGCGCAGCGGCGGAGCGTGGGGGCTATACCACTAAAGTTGACCTTCGGTCAGCGTGTCGAGTTGAAAACGCCCACTCTTGTGCCAAAGCCAGGTATCGGTGTAGGTGACGCGGCCCATGTTGACCGGGGCTGGAAACGGCGATGCAGAGCGTACTGACCGTTCGATTTCAGCAACCACTTCGGGTGCGTGGCTGGGCGCGCGCATCCATTGCAAGCCGGTCACTGTGCCTTTGGAGTTGATTTCCACCTGCAGCACGGCCACTGCATGTAGCAGAGGGGGCATTTTTCCCTTGAAAATGCGGTTGCTGTTCTTGGAGTAAATGTGGTTGGCACCATCGCGGCGGTATTCGTGTGGTGTGCTGGCATAGGAGTCATTTCTCTGGACCTCAACCGGGGCTGGTTCTGGTTTCGCCACCGGCTGTACCGGTGGCGCAGGGGCGGGCTTGGGCGGAGCCGGTGGCGGAGCAGTGGTGCAGCCGACAAGAGTGCAGATGATTGCGAAATAGACAATGGCTTGGCGTAGGATGGGTCGTGTCATGGCGAATCCGAATAGGCGCAAATAGATGAGACCATACTGTGCCTGAAATTTTCATTTAACGCGATAGTCCTGCGAAAAGGTATCAGAGTTTGAATCTTTTGTCTGACATGTTGGTGCGACTGGTGACGCAGAATGCCGTTCTGGTCACCGTGCAGTCCACGCGTGGTTCGGCTCCGCGCGAGTCAGGCGCCTGGATGGCGGTGTTTTCCACCAACACGGTAGGCACCGTGGGAGGCGGGCATCTGGAGTTCGATGCCATTGCCCATGCGCGCCACCTGTTGCACCAGGGCCCAGGCGTCACCGTGGTGCGCTACGCATTGGGACCGAGCTTGGGGCAATGCTGCGGTGGCGAAGTGGTGTTGCTGTTCGAGCGGGTCGGCATGGTCGATGTCGAACGCCTGCACGCCAACTTGGCCCGCGTGGGCACGCCGGTAGCGCTGTTTGGTGGGGGCCACGTCGGACATGCCGTCGTGCAGGTCATGCTGAATCTGCCAGTGGAGTTGACGTGGATCGACAGCCGCGACGAAATTTTTCCGCCCGAACTGGCCTGCCAGGTGCGTTGCGAGCATTCTGACCCCGTGCAGGCCGCCGTGGCCGATTTGCTGCCCCAATCTCGGGTACTGATCATGAGCTTCAGCCACGCCGAAGATCTGGACATCGTGGCCGCCTGTCTGGCCCGTCACCGCGAACGGGGTGACCTGCCTTACATCGGACTGATTGGCAGCAAGACCAAGTGGGCGTCATTTCGCCAGCGCTTGCGGGCACGGGGCTTCAGCGAGGCGGAGTTGGCCCATGTGACCTGCCCGATTGGCGTGCCGGGTATTGCCGACAAGCGCCCGCAGGTGATTGCGGTCGCGGTTGCGGCCCAAATCTTGCAAGTTGCGGCCTGAGTCGCCGTTGAGCGGTAAAACTGTATACACTTTGCCTTCGCGCCAAGGAGAACACACTGCATGGAAAGCTATCTGCTGGATTGGGCCAACCTGCTGCTGCGCTGGGTCCACGTTATTACCGCCATTGCCTGGATTGGCTCGTCGTTTTACTTTGTGTTTCTGGACAGCAGCCTCACGCCGCCGGTCGATGACGACCTGAAGCGACAGGGCGTCAGCGGCGAGTTGTGGGCCGTGCACGGCGGCGGCTTCTACCACCCGGTCAAGTTTGCCGGTGCGCCCCCGCAGTTGCCTGCCCACCTGCACTGGTTTTACTGGGAGAGCTACAGCACCTGGCTCAGTGGCTTCGCGCTGTTCACCGTTTCGTACCTGTGGAGTGCGGGCACCTACCTGATCGACAAATCGGTGATGGACTGGACACCTGCTGCAGCCATCGCCGTGGCGTTGTCCTTTCTGGTGGTTTTCTGGCTGGCTTACGACGCCATATGCCGCACGTTTGGCGAGCGCAAGAACGGCGATGCGATCGTGGGGGCTTTGCTGGCCGTGCTGGTGGCGGTGGCCGCTTGGCTGGCGTGTCACTGGTTTGCGGGCCGGGCTGCGTTTCTGCTGGTGGGCGCCATGATGGCCACCAGCATGAGTGCCAATGTGTTCTTCTGGATCATCCCGGGTCAGCGCACCGTGGTGGCTGACCTCAAGGCCGGGCGGCCAGTGAACCCCATTTACGGCAAGCGGGGCAAGCAGCGCAGCGTGCACAACACCTACTTCACGCTGCCGGTGCTGTTTGCCATGCTCAGTGGCCACTACAGCTTTACCTACACCCACCCGCAGAATTGGGTGGTGCTGGTGCTGATGATGTTTGCCGGTGCGGCTATCCGCCAGTTTTTCGTGCTGCGGCATGGCTTCAAGCTGGGTCGAAACGCACACCCGTGGCCGTATGCGCTGGCAGGGGTTGTGGCCATCCTGGGTGTCTTGGTCTGGTTGAAGCCCGAACCTGTGGCCGAACAATATGCTATGAATTCAGGAGCTGGTAGCGCAATATCTACGGGCTCTGGAGGCCAAATTGGTTATAAAACGGTGCAGGCAGTGCTGGAGCAGCGCTGCCACCTGTGCCACGGCGCGCAGGTGCAGATGAAGAATGTGCGGCTGGATTCGCCAGCAGGCGTCAAGCTCCATGCACAAAACATGTACCAGCAGGTGGTGGTGACCAAGGTCATGCCCCTGAACAATGCCACTGGCATAACGGAGGCGGAGCGCGCCCTGATCAAGCAGTGGTTTGAAAGCGGCGCTTCGGTTGACTAAATTCCGGTCCACTCGGCGCTGTTCGTGCAAGCGCAGGAGCGTGGGCGACAGAGCGTTCTGCTCCGTGGACCTGCCTCAGCCAGAGGCTACGGCTCTTCAATCCGTCCAAGCCTGCGCTGGCAGGCTCGGAGCCGCGGATTTCAGCCCCGCCCGCTGCGCGGGCTCCTCCTTGACCTGCGCAGAACGCCCTATCGCCCACACTCCTCAGAGTGCTTGTTGAGCGAGTTGAAGGGCCAGCGCATTGTGCCGTTCCATCAGTGGTCCCAGGTCAACCGTGCTGAGTTGTCCGTCACGCACCACGATTCGTCCGTTGACGATGGTGTAAGCGGCTTGCGGGCTGGCGCACAGCAGCAGTGCGCCCACCGGGTCATGGACGGCACCACCGGCAAATTCCAATGTGTCCAGATCAAACAGCGCCAGATCGGCACACATGCCCACCGCCAAGTGGCCAATATCCGAGCGACCTAACACCTGGGCACCGCCACGCGTGGCCAGGCTGAGTGCGTCACGCACCGTCATCTCTGCCGGACCCAGGTCACAGCCAAAGAAGGTGCGGCCATCGCGCACTTCGGGCGGCTGCATGGCGCGGCCCACGCGGGCCAGCAGCAGGGCCTGGCGGGCTTCGTTGACCATGTGGGCGGCGTCATTGCTGGCGCTGCCATCCACGCCCAGCCCCACTGGCACACCCGCATCCAGCATGCGCCGAATGGGTGCTATGCCGCTGGCCAGGCGCATATTGCTGCACGGGCAGTGCGCCACGCCGGTGCGGGTGGCGGCAAACAGGCTGATACCCTCGTCGTCCAGCTTCACGCAGTGCGCGTGCCAGACATCGGGGCCCAGCCAGCCCAGCTCCTGAGCGTATTGGGTGGGGGTGCAGTTGAACTTCTCGCGCGAATAGGCCAGGTCGTGGTCGTTCTCGGCCAGGTGGGTGTGCATGCGCACACCTTTCGTGCGTGCGAGCAGGGCGGATTCGCGCATCAGATCGCGGCTGACGCTGAACGGCGAGCAGGGCGCTACCGCCACGTTGAGCATGGAGCCAAACGCGGCGTCGTGGTGCTGCTCGATCAAGCGCTGCGTGTCTTTCAGGATGAAATCTTCGCGTTCCACCACGCGGTCGGGTGGCAGGCCGCCCTGACTTTGGCCCACGCTCATGCTGCCGCGGGTGGCAACGAAGCGCATGCCGATTTCGCGCGCGGCCTCGATGCTGTCGTCCAGCCGCACGCCGTTCGGGTACAGGTAGAGGTGGTCGCTGCTGGTGGTGCAGCCGCTGAGCAGCAGTTCGGCCATCGCCGTCTGGGTGCTCACAAACACCATCTCGGGCGTCAGGCCCGCCCAGATCGGGTACAGGCCGCGCAGCCAGCCGAACAGTTCGGCGTTCTGCACTGCTGGAATCGCCCGAGTGAGGCTCTGGTACATATGGTGGTGGGTGTTGACCAGGCCCGGGGTCACCAGATGGCGACGGGCATCAATCGTCTCTTCGGCACGGTGTGCGTCTTCGGGCAACCCGGCCTCCGGTCCGATGTAGGCAATGCGCTGATCGCGAATAAAAATGGATGCGTCGCAGAGTTCGCTCGCCTGGGTAGGGTCGGCATGGTCTAGCGTTGCCACGCAGCGGGCACGGTGAATCAACAGGCTTGGCATGGATACAGGTTCAAAATGGAGTTGACAGTACATCAGCAAAAGGGCATTTCACCATGACCGCACCGCCATACGACTCGCAGCCGCGCGAATTTCTTGAAGCGCTTTATCGCACCGCGGTGCGCCAGGCTTTGCCTGCGCACACTCTCGCGGCGCATCTACCACCACCATCCACCGAGCCTGGTGCACGCACACTGGTGCTGGGTGCAGGCAAGGCGGGTGGTGCCATGGCGCAAGCATTGGAGGCGGCGTGGCCGGCAGACGCGCCGCTGGAAGGCCTGGTGGTGACTCGTTATGGCCATGTGCCGCCGCGCAGCCCCGATGCTGGCCCAGCCCGGATTGAAGTCGTGGAGGCGGCGCATCCCGTGCCCGATGCAGCAGGGTTGTATGCAGCCCGGCGCATGCTGACCCTGACCCACGGGCTGACCGCAGACGACCTGGTCATCTGCCTGATCTCGGGCGGTGGCTCATCGCTGCTGACCCTGCCTGTGCAGTGGGCGGGCGGTGGCGTTTCGCTGGAAGACAAGCAACGCATCAACCGCGAACTGCTGGCCAGTGGTGCCACCATTGGCGAGATCAACTGTGTGCGCAAGCACCTGTCCGCCATCAAGGGTGGTCGCCTGGCAGCAGCGTGTGCACCGGCCCAAGTGGTCACACTGCTCATCAGCGATGTGCCGGGTGACGACCCAGCGGTGATTGCCAGCGGCCCCACGGTGCCTGACCCCACGACCTGCGCGCAAGCTTTGCAGGTCTTGCAGCGTTATGGGATTGCGGTGTCTGCTGATCTGGTGCAGCAGCTGCAAAATGGTGCGCTGGAAACACCCAAGCCCGGCGCCCCCGGTTTTGCAGGCCATGCCGTTCATCTGGTGGCGACCCCACAGCAAGCGCTGGAAGCCGCTGCGAGTGCGGCGCGGGCAGCGGGCTTGCACGCCTACATCTTGAGTGACGCCATGGAAGGTGAGTCGCGCGAGGTGGGTCGCGTGCACGCCGCACTGGCCCGTGCAGTCGCATTGCGGGGGCAACCGTTTACGCGGCCCTGCGTGATTCTGAGTGGGGGCGAGACGACCGTCACCTTGCGCGCAAAGGCGACTGGCGCAGTGAAGGGGCGCGGCGGTAGGGCAGGCGAGTTTTGCCTGGGACTGGCGCAGGCCTTGCAGGGGCAGGCAGGTGTTTTCGCGCTGGCTGCAGACACCGACGGCATCGATGGTGTGGAGGACAATGCGGGTGCTTGGGTGGTGCCGGATTCACTACTGCGCGCGCACCGGCTTGGCTTGAAAATTGACCACTATATGGACCGCAATGACGCCTATGGCTTCTTTGCTGGCCTGGGCGATTTGCTCATCACTGGTCCAACTTTCACCAACGTCAACGATTTTCGGGCCATCTTGGTGCTTTGAGCCGCCCTCTTCTTTGGCGATGAAGTTTGATCTTGCTCAATATGGTATCGGCGTTAGGGCGGCAAAGTCCTCCCATGCTTGCCGCTCAAACCATTCTTTCAACCCGTCCCGCCGAGACTGCCGCGATCGGTGCAGTCCTGCTGCAACGTGCCGCACCCACAGAATCTGTTATTTTTGTCGAGAGTGGGCGGGTCGTTCTCGGTGTGTTGGGGTCGGGTGCAAACGCCGGCTCAGTGGAACACCAGTTGGGTGTCGTTGACGGCCCCGGCTGGCTGGAAGCCGCGTCCGCCGTGCTCAACCTGCCAGGTGCAGTGGACGCCGTTGCCCAGACCAACGTGCAGTTGCGGCGCGTGACGGCGGCCGAGTTTCGGGCCAGTCTCAAACAGTATGAGCCAGCTGCGCAATCCATTCTGCTGGATATCGCCAAGGCGCACCGGCAGCAGACAGAATTGACCGTGAGCCGCCTTGGCAAAGACGCAGAAGCGCGCTGTGCCGAGTGGCTGCTCAGCCACGCCGAGGCCAGCGAAAAAGGTGGCTGTTCGGTCCACCTCCAGCAGCGCAAGCGCGCCATTGCTGCGCAACTGGGTATTGCGCCTGAAACGCTGTCGCGCGTGCTGCGCCATTTGCGTGAACTTCGGCTCATCAGCGGGTCAGGTCGTATCGTTGATCTGGTGGACCCGATTGGTTTGCGAACCCTGGCCGGCCCCAGTGCGCCCTGCCAATGCGGCGCAGCGTGATCAAATAGTCTTGTAGCCCATCGTCTGCGGCAGCCACAGCACGATTTGTGGGAACACGGTGATGGCGGCCAGCAACAGCAGCAACATCACCAGAAACGGCCAACCCTCTTTCATCATCTCGCCAATCGGAATGCCGGTCAGCGCCTTGGTCACAAACAGCAGCATGCCAAAGGGCGGGTGAATCAGGCCGATCATCATGTTCAGCACGACCAGCACGCCAAAGTGCACCAGGTCCACGCCCAGCAGTTTGGCCGCCGGTAGCAGCATGGGCACAAACACCAGCAGCAGCACCGACACATCCAGAAAACAGCCCAGCACCAAAAACATCACGTTCACCAGCAGCAGGAACTTGAGCTGACTCAGTTGCATGCTGTCCACCCACTGCGCCATGGCCTGCGGCACGCCTTCGGCGGTGAAGGCATAGTTCAGCATGAAGGAGCCCGCCAGAATGATGGTGATGACGGCGCTGCCCCGTGTGGACTCCATCACCACCCCCCAGAACGTGCGCCAGCTCAAGGCGCGGTACACCACGCCAGCCAGAATCAATGCATGCAGGGCTGCCACGGCCGCCGCCTCGGTGGGCGTGAATGCGCCGGAGTAAATGCCGCCCAACAGCACGATGGGCATGGACAAGGGCAGGGCACCGCGAAACAGAATGGACGGCCACTCGCGCAGCGGCACTGGTGCTTCGCGTGGCATATTGCGTTTGACCGCAATGAAGTGCACCACAACCATCATCAGCACGGCCATGCAAAACCCCGGAACGACGCCACCCAGGAACAAGGCGCCTACAGATGCACCGGACACCAGCGCGTAGATCACCATCGGAATGCTGGGTGGAATGATTGGCCCCAGTGTGGCGCTGGCCACCACCACCGCACCGGCGAAACCGCGTGAATATTCGGGCTTCTTGAGCATCTGTTTGATGGTCACCAAACCAGGCCCGGCTGCATCGGCAATGGCGCTACCGCTCATGCCGGAAAAAATCACGCTGACCAGAATGTCCACCTGGGCCAGGCCGCCGCGCATGCGCCCCACCAGAATGCGGCAAAAGTCAAAAATGCGTTCACTCACGGTGCCCGCGTTCATGATGTTGGCGGCAAACACAAACAGCGGCACGGCCAGCAGGACGTAGCTGTTGTACATGCCATTGCCCACCTGTTCGGCCACCAGGCCCAGGTCCTGCCGCTTGACCAGCAGGTAACCAAAGCCCGAGACCAGCATGGAAAAACCAATGGGCATACGCAGCAGCATGCCGGCCACAAGCACGCCAACCAGCGTCAGCAAAGCGGTGTTCATAGGCGCAGATCGCGGTGCGCAAGGCCAATGCCCCGCGCGGCCTGCCAGATCGCCCAGGCGCTGCGCACCACCAGGGCTGCCATCAGAAGCACCAGCGGAAAATACACCCACATCAGGGGAATCTCCAGCACGGGCGTGCCTTCGCGCCGCATGAAGTGCACGTAGTCCCAGGTGGCAGGCAAACCGACCAAGGCCAGCCCGCCCACCATCAGGTTGCCGGTGATGGCCATGACCTGGCGTGCGCGGGGCCCCACGCTGTTCCAGACCAGGTCAAATACCACGTGCTCGCGCGCGGGCACCACAAAGGCCGCCGCCCACAGGATGACCCAGATGTACAGGATAACTGCGGCTTCGTCGGTCCAGGGCAGTGGTTGGTTGAAACCGAAACGGGCTCCGATCTGGATGATGAAAACGCAAAACAAAGTCAGAAAGAGCACGCCACCGATCGCGTTGGCGAATTTTTGCAGCCGGGGCGCCGGACGCATCTATTGGGTCGCGTTGATGCGATCGACCAGACCCGTCGGCCACACTTTGGCGTAGTCCGAGTTTTGGTAGGTGGCCTGCACTGTCTTGCGAAA
>CAJAVE010000225.1 GCA_903945325.1 uncultured beta proteobacterium
GCAATTCACCGACGCCTTTCTGGCCTTTGATCTGGACGGCAACGCCGGTCAAACCTACCGCCTGTACCAGGCTGCGTTCAACCGCACCCCCGACCTCGGTGGCCTGGGTGGCTGGATTGCCGCCATGGATAGCGGAACCACGCTTGCCCAAGTCGCCACCAGCTTCATGGGCAGCGCAGAATTCCAGGCCCTTTATGGTGCCAACCCCAGCAACGAACAGTTCGTCTCGCTGCTTTACACCAACGCCCTGCACCGCACCGCAGATGCCGATGGCCTGGCCTACTGGGTGAATCAGCTCACCAGCAACCTGCAAACCCGCGCACAGGCGCTGGTGAACTTCTCGGAATCCACAGAAAACAAGGCTTCGGTGCTGCCTGCCATTGCCAAGGGCATCGTCTACGCCAATACCACGCAAGCGGCAGGGCCTGCCAAGGGGCAAAGCTTTAGCGGCACCAGCAGTGCAGACAGTCTGATCGGCACGGTGGGCAATGACACCCTCACCGGTGGCGGCGGCAATGACAGCCTCAACGGAGGCGGTGGACTGGATACCGCCATCTACAGCGGCACCCGAGCCAGCCACACGACCACCAACGCCAGCGGCAACCTAACGGTCAGCGGTGGAGCCGACGGAGCCGACACCTTGGACAATGTGGAGCGGCTCAAGTTTGACAATGCAATTTTGGCCTTTGATACCAGTGGCAACGCGGGCCAGACCTACCGGCTGTACCAGGCAGCATTCAACCGCACACCCGACAAAGACGGGCTATCGGGCTGGGTCAAAGGAGTGGACTCCGGTATGACCATGCTCAAGGTGGCGGCAGCATTCATTGAGAGTGGAGAGTTCAAAACCCTGTATGGCAACTCACCAACCGACACCGCCTTTGTGAACCTGCTGTACACCAACGCCCTGCACCGCACGGCCGACGCAGGTGGTTTGGAGTATTGGGTCAACCAGCTCAGCAGCCACTCTCAAAGCCGGGAGCAGGCGCTCTTGGGATTCTCGGAATCGGCAGAGAACCAGGCTGCGCTGATCGGGGTGATTCAAAACGGGATTGAGTTGGCGGTGTAGTTGACCTGCTTTGGCACTAACTATTGATGCACATCAGAAGGAGATGATTTTTTCAGTGTGTTGACATGGAAATTTGTGGGCTCGGGATATAGATTTCTCATCAGTCACAGCCTTCTCTCTGGAGTGACTGGGAATGGCTGGGACAGAAAACGAGGTCCAGCATGTCCAAAATCGGTTCAGAAATTCTTGTCAACACTCAAGCGCTTTTCGATCAAACCCTGTCTCAGTCGGCCAAGCTCAATAACGGTGGTTTTGTCACTGTATGGGTGGATTGGGCAAGCAGCATAGACTCCACCATTGCCGATGGAAGCTGGTCTGGCATCAAGGCACAGGTTTTCTCTGCCACGGGGGCCAAGGTGGGGGTTGAAATTCTGGTCAATTCGGCCACCCTCAATTGGCAGCAAGACCCGCGGGTAGCCGTGCTTCGCGATGGCAATTTCGTCGTCACCTGGGCAGATGGTTGGGACTACTTTTCGTGGGCGGATCATCCTGGTAGCCAGGGCGTGGGCGGTGCGACCGCTGACAACTATGGAAAAGCCGTCAAGCTGCAGGTCTTTTCTGCCAACGGCACACCGATAGGAACGGAAGTCGTGGCCGCAACGGAGATACGCACCGACCAAACCGCGCAAAAAATCACGGCCCTCACCAATGGCAACTTTGTCGTCACCTGGGAAGACTGGTCGCTGTCGTGCGAGTGGGCGGCCGATGGATCTCTCAAGTCAGCCGGCGGTGGCCCGGGCTTGAAAGCGCAGGTGTTCGACCCGGCTGGCGGCAAGGTGGGCGCTGAGGTGGCCGTCACTGGTTCCTACAACTACGGCCCGCAAATCACGAACTTGGTGAATGGCGGATTTGTGATGACCTGGCACGATGGTCACTACTCCGTGGATGATGTCAAAGCACAAGTATTCAGCGATGCAGGTGCCAAGCTAGGCAGTGAGATTCTCGTCAACACTGCCGGGGCCGGGGCCACCTTTTCAACGCAGACCGAAGAGCGCATTGTTGCGCTCAGCAACGGCAATTTTGCGGTGGCATGGACCGACAACAACGGGGACGACAGCAACCGCGCTATCAAAGCACAGGTTTTCAACGCGACCGGTGACAAGGTTGGCACAGAAATTCTTGTCAACACGACGACCCTCAGTTACCAGTGGCACCCCCAACTTGCCGCCTTGAAGAACGGCGGCTTTGTGGTGACGTGGGACAACTGGGCCGGAACTTACCCAGAAAACAGCGGCATCGACGTCAACGCCCAAATTTTTGACAACGCAGGTGCCCGCGTGGGCACAGAAATTCTGGCCAACACATCCACTGGGGGCACGCAGGGCAATGCCCAAATTGCAGCGCTGGATGACGGCGGCTTTGCGGTGAGCTGGTTTGACTCAAACGGTGCTTGGTCTGGCTACTCGGGCGTACCCAGGTTCCAGGTCTTTGACGCGCTGGGCAACAAGCTTGGCACGGAACACACGGCCAACACCAAACCGGCAAGTGGCGGGGTGAGCCCGATTACCGCGCTTGATAACGGCACCTATGTCATCGCCTGGAATGCGGGTGACACCAGCGGCTCTGCGGTGAAAGCGCAGGTGTTTTCGATCGCGTTGCAAAACAACGCCCCATCGGGCAGCGTAAGCATTGCGGGAACGGCGATACAAGGCCAAAGCCTTACCGCAAGCCACACACTGGCCGACATAGACGGCCTGGGCGGCATCACGTACCAATGGAAGGCCGACGGCGTCGCCATTGCTGGTGCCACGACCGCCACCCTGAAACTGGGCACGGCATACATCGGCAAAGCCATTGTGGTGACTGCAAACTACACCGATGGTGATGGAACCGCCGAGAGCGTGGCGTCCACCCCCACTGCCCCCATTGCCAGCGCACCGGCACAAACTGTCAACGGCACCAATGCCAATGACACCCTTGCCGCGGTTGTTGGCAATCATGCGGTGAACGGCTTGGCGGGCATGGACACCGCCGTCTATAGCGGTCGTATGGCGGCTTATGGCGTGGCAAAAACCGTTAACGGCTACAGCATCAGCGACCCCGATTGGCTGGACACCCTTAGCAACATTGAACGGGCCCAGTTTGCTGATGCCAACCTGGCCTTTGACCTGGACGGCAACGCCGGCCAGACCTACCGGCTATACCAGGCCTCTTTCAACCGCACGCCCGACCTGGGTGGCTTGGGAGGCTGGATAGCCGCCATGGACGGCGGAACGACACCCATCCAGGTTGCCACCAGCTTCATGGCCAGTGCAGAGTTTCAAAGCCTGTACGGATCCAACCCGACGAACGAGCAGTTTGTCTCATTGCTCTACACCAATGCCCTGCACCGCACCGCAGACGCTGGTGGCTTGGCCTACTGGGTGAATCAGCTCACCAGCGGCCTGCAAACCCGCGCGCAGGTGCTGTTTAGCCTCTCTGAGTCAGCCGAAAACAAGGCCGCTGTGCTGCCAGCCATTGTCAATGGCATTGTTTACGCCACAGCCACCCAGGCAGCAGGACCGGCCAAGGGGCAGGCTTTCAATGGCACAACTGGCAATGACAGTCTGATTGGCACCGTGAGCAATGACACTTTTACCGGTGGCGCAGGCAACGACACCATCAACGGAGGTGGAGGACTGGATACAGCCATCTACAGCGGCACCCGAGCCAGCCATACGGCAACCAACGCCAACGGAGCCTTGACGGTCAGCGGTGGCAGCGACGGCACAGATACCTTGACCAACGTGGAGCGGCTCAAGTTTGACAATGCAATTTTGGCCTTTGATACCAGTGGCAATGCAGGCCAGACCTACCGGCTGTACCAGGCAGCCTTCAACCGCACACCCGACAAAGACGGTCTATCGGGCTGGATCAAAGGCGTGGACTCCGGTATGACCATGCTCAAGGTAGCAGCCGCATTCATTGAGAGCGGAGAATTCAAAACCCTGTATGGCAATTCCCCCACCAACAGCGCCTTTGTGAACCTGCTGTACACCAATGCCCTGCACCGCACGGCGGACGCGGGTGGTCTGGAGTATTGGGTCAACCAGCTCAGCAGCCACGCCCAAAGCCGGGAGCAGGCACTGCTGGGGTTCTCGGAGTCGGTAGAGAACCAGGCAGCGCTGATCGGGGTGATTCAGGGTGGGATCGAGCTGACGGTGTGAGGCCGGCCCACAGCACGCCACCCGCAAGAGCAGAAGGGGCGTAGGCTGGTCACGGGCTTGAGCGCAGCAGTGGCCCGATCACCGACTGGGCCCTTGATTGCCCCGTACACTGGTTGCAGTCGATTCAACAGGCAGGTGTATGAAGTTCAAAATGGCGAAAAACTCCATCTTTGCGGTATTGCTGCGCTCACCGTGGTGGTACAGCATGGCGATTGTGGTGGTGTTTGCCATTGCGGCGCGTGTCCTCCTTCCAGACCCCTATGCTGCGGTTGGCATGATGGGGGCACTCCCCTTCTTGGTCATTGCGGGTATGCGTGCGTGGCGGCAGTCGAAGGCGCCCAACCCGCAACACGTATCCGACGCGTTGGCTCGCGCAAGCAACATGTCCTGGGTGGAATTTTCCAGCGCGCTGGAGCAGGTTTTTTCCAGCCAAGGCTATGCCGTCACCCGACTCAAAGGCCCTGGCGCTGACCTTCAATTGGACAGGGACGCAGTAGTGACTCTGGTCAGCTGCAAGCGCTGGAAAGCTGCCAGTCATGGCATCGATGCATTGCGCGAATTGTCGACGGCGCAGACGGCTCAAGCCGCTTCCCATGGCACCTACATCAGCCTGAACAAAGTCACTGACAAGGCGCAGCGGTACGCCCAAGAGCACGGCATACGGTTGATGGCGGCCGAGGAACTGGGCCCCCTCATGGTGCAGGTGCTGTAATGCCCGGCCCACTGGTTGGCACCGAAACGATACGGCTGGCCGTATTGGGACTGCTGGTCGTCGCGCTGGGCAGCGCAGTGGCCTTGGTATTGGCGCCGTTTGCAGTCTCCATGTTGTGGGCCGGCATTCTGGCGTTTTCCACCTGGCCACTGTATGCACGTTTGCTCGCCCTGACGGGTGGACGCACCTGGACCAGTGCCTTCAGTATGCCCTTGCTGATGGCTGCCATTGTGGTGTTGCCCACGCTGTGATTGCTGTATCTGCTGCGCGCCGACGTCAGTGTGCTGGCGGATCACTTGGCGCTTGAGCTGGACGCGGGGCGGCTGCACACGCCGGCCTTTGTAGCGTCACTGCCTATCGTGGGGCCGGACCTGTCGGCATGGTTCAACGCCATGCTGGACGAGCCATTGCGCTGGAAGACCGAGCTCAAAGCTCTGGTGGGCAAGCTGGACACCGAACTCTGGACACTGCTGGGTGGTGTCGGCAAAAATATTGTCAAGCTAGGCCTTTCGCTGTTCACACTGTTTTTTGCCTACCTGCACGGACTCAGCTTGCTGGAGCAAGCTCGCACGGTTCTCAAGAGTTTGTTGCGGGAGCGCACCGACGGTTACGTCAATGCGGTAGCAACATACCGTTTGTCCTGGCCTTGTTTGGCGTGTTAGGCGGGCTTGCTGCGTTTGGTCTGGTGGGGCTTTTCCTGGGGCCTGTGATCCTGGCGGTGGCGCTGGCGGTTTGGCGCGAATGGGTGTGAAGTCTCTTGCGCGGCAAGGAACCGACTCCCCCGCCTGACGCTCAAGCAATGCCCTCGCACGTCGCATTGCGGGCACTTGCTGCGGAGGCGCAGGTTGATCCTGTTTATGGGCTTATTTTGGTGAGGGAAATGGCCTGTAGCGCCCGTTCCATATGCGCAAGTAGCTATGAATTGTATAGCACTTCCGTCAGACAGATTTTCTGGAAACAGCCATTGGCCAGGGAATGGGTCCGAGGATGGACTGGCTACCAGCGATGATGAACACCTATTTGTGCTGGGCGCCAGTGCCAAGGGACACGCCTATTTTGAGCGCGCCTATTTGCTCCGAAATCCCGAATACTCTTTGACACCCACGTCAAACTCCAGGGCCTGAGGCATGCATCCAATCAGGCGATTTGATTGCAGAAATAGGCCGGCTGTCTGAACTTGCCGAGTCTTGCGCGTGGACCCCTCATCGCTGTGGCATCGCCATCGGTTCGCTGGATACCATGATTGCCGCGCACGCCCAGCGCCAGCAGGCCGTGCCGATCACCAATATCACCCCGCGAGTTTGGGAAGGTGCTCGGCCAGCATCTGGACGACTGGTCCGGGTAATTACGGGGGTTAATCCGTGGTTCGGCGAGTTACTATGGTTGCATAAATTGGCATAACTCCAGAGTGCACAATGCACCGCAAATGCCATGTCGTTGGAACCAGGGAGCCTGTTCACCGTGGCTCAAAATGACAACTTTACTAATGGCTTGGGTTGGTGTCTCAGTGGTGTTGGGGCTTGTGATCGGTCCTGCGATGTCTGAGGACGACGAATAACACCTGCTGAAAACGGTATCCTCGCAGCTTGGCGCTCGAGCAGTCGCTCGGAGTTTGCTTTGACAGGGAGGTCGTTTTCAGATGAATACCAATATTTTGGTAACCGGCGGCGCTGGTTACATCGGTAGCCACACCTGCGTGGAGCTGCTCAATGCAGGCTACACCGTTACGGTGTTCGACAACTATTGCAACAGTAAGCCTGAGGCCTTGAACCGGGTGGAGCGCATCACTGGCAAGACGCTTACCCGCGTGCGAGGCGATGTGCGTGACGTCGTTGCGCTCGAGGCTGCCTTGCGCAGCAGCGGTGCTTCAGCGGTGATTCACTTTGCCGGGCTCAAGGCGGTGGGCGAGTCGGGACAGGTGCCGTTGCAGTATTACGACAACAACGTGATCGGAACCCTGCGTTTGCTGGAGTCCATGCAGGTTTGCGGCATCAAGACGCTGGTTTTCAGCTCGTCCGCTACGGTCTATGGCGATCCGCAGTACCTGCCGCTGACCGAAGACCACCCCCTGTCGGCCACCAACCCCTATGGCCGCACCAAGTTGGTAGTGGAAGACATGCTGCGCGATACCTTTGCAGCGGATGCTTCCTGGCGGTTTGGAGTGCTGCGCTATTTCAATCCGGTGGGTGCGCATGAAAGTGGTCTGATCGGTGAAGACCCCCAGGGTGTGCCCAACAACCTGTTGCCATTTGTGGCCCAGGTGGCGGTCGGTCGTCGTGAATTCCTGAACGTGTGGGGCAAAGACTACGCCACGCCCGATGGCACCGGAGTGCGCGACTACATCCATGTGGTCGATCTGGCGCAAGGCCACCTGCGCACGCTGGAGGCGCTGGGTCGCGCTGCGGCAGGGCAGTGCACTGCCATTAACTTGGGCACCGGTGTGGGCTACAGCGTGCTTGATATGGTGAAGGCTTTTGAGCAAACCAGTGGCAAGTCCGTGCCCTACAAAGTCCAGGCGCGCCGGTTGGGCGACATTGCGGCGTGCTATGCCAACCCGGCGCTTGCACAAGAGGTGCTGGGCTGGCAGGCTTCACGCAATCTGCAGGACATGTGCGCCGATGCGTGGCGTTGGCAAAGAAGCAATCCGCACGGCTACACGGGTTAAAATGTTTTGATCGGGGGCCAAAACAATTCACACGCCCGCGCATTCAGGGAGGAAAAAATGACCAAAGGCATGATTCTGGCCGCCGGGCAGGGTACCCGTGTGCGCCCATTGACCAAAGACTTACCCAAACCGATGGTGCCCATTTTGGGCAAACCGGTAATGGAGTACCTGATTGAGCACATGGCCCGCCACGGGGTGCGCGAGATCATGATCAACGTGGCCTACCTGCACCGCAAGATTGAGCACTATTTTGGTGATGGCAGCCGCTGGGGTGTGGAGATTGGTTATTCGTATGAGGGCGCGCTGGACCATGGCGACATCGTGCCCAAGCCCCGCGGTTCGGCGGGTGGCATTCGATATATTCAAGATTTCTCGGGTTTTTTTGACGAGACCACCCTTGTTTTGTGTGGCGATGCGCTGATTGACCTGGACATTGGTGCTGCGGTACGTGAGCACAAGGCCAAGGGGGCCATGGCCAGTGTCGTGTCGCTGGACGTGCCGCGGGACCAGGTGCAATACTACGGGATTGTGGTCGCTGACAAAGAGGGGCGGGTGCAGTCTTTCCAGGAAAAGCCGGCGCCCGAGGAGGCCAGGTCCACTTTGGCCAGCACGGGCATCTATTTGTTTGAACCCGGCGTGATTGACCTGATACCCAAGGGCCAAACTTTTGACATTGGTTCTGAGTTGTTCCCCATGCTGGTGGACAAGCAGTTGCCGTTTTTTGTGCAAAACCGCTTTTTCAACTGGATCGACATTGGCCGGGTCAGTGACTACTGGTCGGTGCTGCAGCGCGTGTTGCGTGGCGAGATTGCCCACATGAATATGCCAGGGCGCGAGGTTCGACCCGGAGTGTGGGTCGGGCTTAACACATGCATTGACTGGGACCAGGTGCAGATCGAAGGGCCGGTCTACATCGGCTCCAGCGTCAAAATCGAGCCTGGTGCCCGTATTGTTGGACCTACCTGGATCGGCCATGGCAGCCACATCCGCGCCGGGGCGACAGTGACACGCAGTGTGCTGTTTGACTACACCCGTATTGGCGAGAACATGGTTTTTGATGAAATGATCGTGTCACCGGAGTATTGCGTGCATAACAAAGGTGAGACGATGTATCGCGGAGACGACAATTGCCGTCTTCGCTGGAGCGATGCGCGAGCTTAGTGTGGTATTCTCAAGGTACATATATTTATTTAGGGGGTTTCATCATGAAAAAAATATTGGTTTTGGCAGTAGCCTTGGCCTGCAGCGTTCCGGCCTTCGCTTTCACTTCGACTCAGACTTCGGATCAAGTCAAGAGTGAAGTGGCCAGCCGGGTAAAGGCAGATGAAACTCTGGAAAGTATTGCTGCCGCTGCAAAAGCTGCGGGCGTTGCGGTAGATCCAGTTGCCATTGCATTGGTCATTTATGGTACCTATGACAAAGTATTGGCTGGCCTTATGACTGCTGGCTATGACGCTGCGGGTGCAGTGAATGCATTGGTAGCTGCAGGCGGCAACCGCAGCGCTTTGCAGGCGTCTGCGATCAGCAAGGGCGCAAGCCCCGACACCCTTTTACCTGCTACTGCGGCTGGAAGCACCACAGGAGTTGCTGCTATTTCTGCAGCATTCGCCGGCACCCCGTTTGCCGCTTCACGTTCATCTACAGTTGGTGGAGGCGGATCTAGTGGCGTCAGTCCTAACTGAACTGCAACTCATCCGCAATTTTTGAAGTGGCAGCCTTTGGCTGCCATTTTTCTTGCTGCATCACCAGAATTTGCTAGTCTGCCGAAGATATGAGCCATTCGCGCAAGTTCATTTCACGCTCCCGCCCTGAACCTGCTGACCCGGTTCACGATGGAGGGGTCTTTTTTGGTTTTTTGTGTCTGCTGGTTTGGGCACCACTGCCGCTTGGCAGCAATCGTGTGTGGGCGGTTGGCTTGTTGCTATTGGTCGCTGTCGCCCTGCTGGGCGCTGCGGTGTGGGTCTGGCGGGGTCATATTCAATTGGCACAAAGGCGCTTGACCGGTTTTCGATTTCCCGTTGGGTTGCTGGCCGCCACGGTGGCTTTGTCATGGTTTCAAGTCGTGCCGTTGCCGGGTGCGTGGGTCAAAGCACTGTCGCCGATGGCCTTCGTTGCGCAGGTTGGACTTGAGTCCATGACGCTCTCGGTGGATGTCTTTCAGTCGCAAATCATGGCAGGCCTCTCGTTCACCTACTTGTGCGTGTTTTTGTTGGTGGTGCTCTGCGTGCGCAATGCGGGTCGGCTGGATACCGTCGCCCAAGTCCTGGTGTGGAGTGGCGTGCTGCAGGCTGCGCTGGGCGCAGTGTTGTTTTCTGTTCAGGCGCAGTACCGCATTTTCTTTGTTGATGTGTCGCACACCCGCATGATTGGCAGCTATGTGTATCACAACAGTTTGGCCGGGTACTTGTGCATGTCCTTGTCCTTGTCCTTGTCCTTGTCCTTGTCCTTGTCCTTGTCCTTGTCAGTAGGGGTGGGTCTGATGCTGGCCCGTCTGGGTGACACACCGCGCACCGCGCCGTTGTGGACTGCCCAGCTGAGAGCGGTTATCGAGTTTGTATTGAGCCCCAAGATGCGGTTGCGCTTGTTGCTGGTCATCATGGTGATTGCTTTGGTGCTGACCCGGTCGCGCATGGGTAACACGGCTTTTTTTGTGGCCATGCTTGTTGTTGGGTTGGCTGGCGTGGTGCTGGCGCGCAAGACGGCACCGCAGATCATTGCTCTGATTATCAGCCTGATCGTGATCGATGTACTGATTGTGGGCACCGGCGTTGGGCTGGAAAAGGTGGTGGAACGCATTCAGGATACCGAGCTGACGGACGCCTCTGGGGACAAGGCGGAGTCCATACAGGCTCGGACTGAGGCCGCGCGTACCGCTATTGCATTGGTTAAGGACTTTCCGCTGGTGGGGAGTGGAGGGGGGAGTTTTTACAACGTATTTTTGGGCTACCGCACGCCGGCGTATGGATATACCTATGTGGACCACACGCACAATGATTATGTGGAGTTAGCGTCTGACTTTGGCCTGCTGGGCTTGGGCATCCTGGGTATGCTGGTCGCGCTGACTCTGGGTACGGTTCGGCGTGTGATGGCTAGGCGTCGGTCGGTGTTGCCTTGGGGCGTGGCCTTTGGAGTGGCCATGGCCATAGTGGGTTTGCTGCTGCACAGCATGGTGGACTTCAATTTGCAAATTCCGGCCAATTCCCTGACGATTGTGGTGATTCTGGCAATGGGATGGATTGCCAGCGAGTTGCCATCGAAAAGGCGGCACAAGAATTCTTCTGAAGTGGAGGTTCAGCCATGACCGTGCGGCGTCAGATTTTCTTGGTTCTGTCGGCATTGTTCTTTGCAGTGCTTTCGGCTGTTCTGATCGTTTCAGTGTCGGGCACGCGCCAGTATTTGGAGCAGCAATTGGCATCGCATGCGCAAGATGCTGCGACCGCCATGTCAGTCACATTGGGCCAGTCGCTCGGCAAGGGTGACATGGTGTTGGCGCAGGCCCAGGTGCTAAGCGTATTTGACCGGGGCTATTTCAAGCGGATTGCGGTGTTGGGGGCGGACCGGCAGCCGCTCGTCAGTCGCGAGCTGCCCGAAAAAATTCAGGGCGTGCCGCTGTGGTTTGTCCGGTTGGTGCCCATTGAGACGGCTACTGGCGAGGCCTTTGTTGGCTCGGGTTGGCGGCAAATGGGAAAAGTATTGGTGTCTAGCCAACCTACTTTTGCCTACCAGCATCTATGGACCACTGCAATCGACCAATTGCTGTGGTTGGTTGCCTTTTATGGGGTGTCCTTGGGTTTGATGGGGCTGTTGCTGCATTACATCTTGCTGCCACTCAAGGCCATTGAGAAAACCGCAAACGCCGTGCAGGTCAAGAAGTTTTTACAGATTGATTTGCGGCCATGGGCACCCGAGTTGGCCAGCGTGGTGGTAGCCATGAACCAGATGTCGCGCCGAGTGGGTGAGATGCTGGACGCCGAAGTAGCCAGGGCGGAAGCGCTGCGCAAACAGGCTTACGACGATGACATGACTGGGCTGGCCAATCGGCGTGGCTTTGAGTTGCGGTTGGTGGAGCTGTTGCAGGGAGAGCATCAATTTATGTTGGGTGCCGTGGTTGCCGTAGAAATGGATGACATGCGCCTGCTTAACCGTGCACATGGGTTTGTTGCTGGCGAACACATCATGCGCGTGGTGGCCGATGGTGCCAGAGAAGTGTTTTCCAATGTGTCTCTCGCTATTCTTGCGCGCAGCAATGAGTTCAGCTTCAGTTTTTTATTGGCTGACCCGACCCATGCACAGGCGACCGAGTTGGCAATTGAATTGCGGCGCCGCACTATGGCGCAACTGGCAGACTTTGCGCCGGCCAACATGGTTGGCATCAACATGGGTGTGGCTTTCTTTCATCAGACTGACACACGTTCTGATGTGTTTGCTCGAGCCGACTTGGCCGTTGAGTCGGCAAGGCAGTCGGATCGCAATGGCTTTGTGGTTCTTCCAGATTCCCAAGACGAGAATTCGGCGTTAGGCTCGTTCGGATGGCGCACCCTGATTCAATCAGCGCTCGAGGAGAGCCGTTGGCGCTTGCTGAGCCAACCTGTGGTGCGGTTGCAGGCTGTTACTGAGGTGATTCACTCTGAATGCATGGCTCGCTTGGTGGATGGACAAGGAGAGCTTGTGCCAGCATCGAACTTTATGCCCATGGCAGCAAGGCACCGCTTGATGCCAGAGGTCGATCGCGCCATGGTGACCCTGGCGTTGGAGCGTTTGCGTGACCCGGCGGCCGGCACCAGTACGTTGGCCATCAATTTGTCACCACAAAGCATTGGCGATGCAGAGTTCGTGGATTGGTTGGCCCGGCAGTTGGTCTCGCTGGGTGATGCGGCCGTGCGCGTTGCTTTCGAAGTCTCTGAGTTTGGTGCCTTGCGCAACGCGGGTGCTCTGACCCGTGTGCGTGATTTAGCACGCTTACACGGGGCGGCGTTCGGCATTGATCATTTTGGTCTGGATCCGCAAGCGGTACAGATGCTGCGTGACGCCGTGCCGGATTACGTCAAATTGAGCGGTGCTCTGTCACAAGAACTGGTCGCGCAAGCGGGTAACAATGAACTATTGGTCTCGTTTGTTACGCTTGCCCATTCGCTGGATGTCACGGTTATCGCCCAACAGATTGAAACCGCCGAGCAGGCCGCCGCGCTGTTCGAAGCTGGCGTGGATGGAGGGCAGGGCTACTATTTTGGCGCCCCGCAATAGACCAGCGTGTTTCGTAGATCACCGTTGATTGGGGAGAGAAAAATTTGGTCGGGGTGAGAGGATTCGAACCTCCGGCCTCTACGTCCCGAACGTAGCGCTCCACCAGACTGAGCTACACCCCGCGGGCAGACCGCTTCAAGCAGAAGTCAGTGGTTTCTGTCCAGCAATTGTGATGCCAATTGTATCAAACAGTCCCGGTGTTGACCTGCTGGAAGGCATGTTGCAGCGTGAATTGCACGCTTGGCTTCCTGTTGTGCTGCATGGTGTGCAATGTCCAGTGCGCCTGTCTTTTTAACGATGACTATGACAGCTTCCAGCATACTGACGTCACCTGTCTCGATGGCATGCTGAATGGTTTCGCGCTCCGCTTGGGTTCCGCGCTGCATTGCCGCAATTAGCGGCAGGGTCGCTTTGCCTTCGCGCAAGTCGTCACCCAGGTTCTTGCCCATGATAGAGGTGTCACCGGTGTAGTCCAGTACGTCGTCTATGACCTGAAAAGCCGTACCCAGGGCTTGCCCGTATTCGGCGCATGCCTCTTCCATGCCCGGGCTTGCTGACGACAAAATGGCACCTACGCGGGCACTGGCTTCAAACAACTTGGCGGTTTTTGAGCGGATGACCTGCAAGTACTCCGCTTCATCGAGCCCGGCGTTGTGCATGTTCATCAGCTGCATCACTTCGCCTTCGGCAATGATGTTGGTGGCGTTGGCCAGCACTTCCATGATGCGCATGCTTTGCGAGTCCACCATCATCTGGAAGGCGCGGGAGTACAGAAAATCCCCGACCAGAACGCTGGCGGGGTTGCCAAATTTGGCGTTGGCGGTGGCGCTGCCGCGCCGCAGTGCGGAGTCGTCTACCACGTCGTCATGCAACAGGGTGGCGGTGTGGATGAATTCGACCACTGCAGCCATGTTGAAGCGCTGCTCGCCCTTGAACCCCAGTGCGCCACAGCACAGCAGCAGGAGGACAGGGCGAAGCCGTTTGCCACCCGCGGAAATAATGTAGTGGGAAACGCTGCCGACCAGGGGGACGCCAGAATCGAGTCTGCGCGCGATGACCTGGTCGACCTGGAGCATGTCCTGTTCGACGATAGAAAGCCCGGTCGAAGAGCCGGTTGTGGTGGCTTGCAAAGCAGTTGAGCGTTTGATTAGATGCAGGATTGTATAGAAATGCGTAGCGCTGATTCTTTTTTGGATGACCCGATTTGCTCTTTAATGACGAGAATGTTATAATATTTGGCTCTACGGAAATCCGTCCGGGGAGTCAAGTCCGCTGACGATAAATCAGCGGGGTCACGATTAAGAGGTCAACATGTACGCGGTCATAAAAACCGGTGGCAAACAATATCGGGTTGCTGCTGGCGAAAAAATTAAAGTAGAACAGATTGCTGCGGACGTAGGCCAAGAGATTGTGTTCGACCAGGTTCTGGCTGTCGGAAACGGCGCTGAACTGAAGGTTGGCACACCCTTGGTGTCCGGCGCAACTGTAACAGTCACAGTACTGTCTCAGGGCAAGCACGACAAAGTGCGCATTTTCAAGATGC
>CAJAVE010000226.1 GCA_903945325.1 uncultured beta proteobacterium
ACGTGGCGGTGCGCGATTCGCAGATCGCACGGCTCAACTCCATCAAGTCGAAACGTGATGCAGCCCTCGTCAATGCTGCATTGTCTGCTATTACTTCTGCAGCAGAGAGCAACTCTGGCAACCTGCTGGACCTGTCCATCCAGGCGATTCGCCTGCGGGCGACGGTGGGCGAAGTGAGCGACGCCATGGAAAAGGCCTTTGGCCGCCATCGTGCAGACACGCAAAAGGTCAGCGGCGTGTATGCCGCCGCCTATGACTCGGCGCAGGGAGACACCATGGAATACTGGAACCAGCTGAAGAAAGACATTGCCGCCTTTGCCGATGCACAGGGCCGCCGCCCCCGCGTCATGATCAGCAAGCTGGGCCAGGACGGCCATGACCGTGGCGCCAAAGTGGTGGCCACTGCCTTTGCCGACCTGGGCTTTGACGTGGACATGGGCCCGCTGTTCCAGACCCCCGAAGAATGCGCCCGCCAGGCGATTGAGAACGACGTGCACGCCGTGGGCGTCTCGACCCTGGCGGCAGGACACAAGACGCTGGTGCCCGCCATCATTGCCGAACTGAAGAAGCAAGGCGCGGACGACATCGTGGTGTTTGTCGGTGGCGTGATTCCGCGCCAGGACTACGACATGCTGTATGCCGCAGGCGTCAAGGGCATCTTTGGCCCGGGCACGCCGATACCGGTGTCGGCCCGCGAAGTGCTGGACCAGATTCAGAAAGCGCTGGGGTGAATCCCGTGGCCTCGCATGGTGGTTGGTCTCTGGTGCCAGCCAAGGCCGACGACTTTGAGGCCTTGTTGGCCCTGCGTCTGCGTGCCATGCGCGAGAGCCTGACGCGACTGGGGCGCTATGACGAAGCGCGCGCCCGCACGCGTCTGGCTGAAGGTTTTGCACCCGAGAGCACCCACCACATCGAAGTACGGGGCCAGCGTGTGGGTTTTTTGGTGCTCAAGCACCTGTCTCACGCGTTTCGCCTGGACCACTTGTACATTGACCCGCCATGGCAGAACCATGGCCTGGGTGCAAAGGCCATGCGCTGGGTGTGCAAGCAGGCGGATACCGAGCAATTGCCGGTAGAACTGTGCGCCCTCAAAAGCAGCGACGCGAACCGTTTCTACCTGCGCTGGGGTTTTGCCAAAATTGGTGAGGGTGAGTGGGACAACGACTACCTGCGCATGCCCGCCACGCCCAGTGTGCGGGCGGTGCGTCGTTTTTGGTCGGCCCTGCAGGCGCGCAACTGGCCCAAAGCGCGGTCTTGCCTCTACGACAACATAGAAACCGTGTGGTGGACCAGTGGAGAACGCATCATTGGCGCCGATGCACTGATTGACCTCAATGCACGATACCCAGAGGGCTGGACCATTCATCTGCTGGAAGTGGAGCACTTGCAGGACGGTCGCGTGATGTCACTGGCGCGCGTGGACCATCCGCCGCAGCTTTTTTTTGCAACATCGTTCTTTCGGGTTGATGACGGTCGTATTGCCGGCATTGACGAATACTGGGCCACGGTGGAAGCGCCACCTGACTGGCGCACGCCGCTGGACTTTCCGGGTTTGTCGCACTTTGATCCCGCTGAAGACCCACGGGCGCAGATTCCATGAGTCAACTCTCCGCTCTATCTACTAGCGAAGTGGACGCTTGTGTTTTTGGATTTGGTATGTATTATTGGTATGTATCAAATTGCCGGAGGCCGTGATGACCGCCATAACCAGAAACACAACCCACGCTGCGATGCCAACTCCAAGCGTCGCCAAGATATTCACCACGGGGCGCAGCCAGGCTGTGCGTTTGCCCAAGGCGTTTCGCTTCAACACGACGGAAGTGACCATTGAGCGGCAAGGGGATGCCGTCGTTCTGCGACCCAAGCCGGACCGTGAAACCTGGGCGCAACAGATGTTGGCCGCAGTGGCAGCGTTTGAGCCCGACTTTAAGTTGGAGCGCAGCGACGAGTGGCCACAAACTGATCGAGAGCCCTTGTTGCCATGACCTATCTCCTGGATACCAATATTTGTATCTATGTGATCAACGAGCAACCTGCGCACGTTTTGCAGCGTTTGGTTCAGCTTGGTCGTGAGTCATTGGTGATTTCCGCTGTCACGGTAGCGGAGTTGGCTTTTGGCATTGAAAAAAGCAAGCGCTCCGGGTCCCGCGCCAAGTTGGAGAATTTTCTTTCTAAATTCCCCATACAGGATTGGAATCAGGATGCCGCGTGGGTGTACGGGCGGGTGCGTAAATCGCTGGAGGTCAAAGGCCAACGCATCGGCGAGCGGGACTTGCTGCTGGCCTGCCAAGCTTTGGCGCTTGACGCGACCATGGTTACCAACAACACGCGCGAATTCGAGCGTGTTGACGGTTTGAAGTTGGAGAACTGGGTTGCTTGAAACCATTCTCAACGGTGCGCCCATGGCGCAGCGCCGTGCCATCGCGAAAGCCATCACGCTTCTCGAATCCACCCGGGCGGATCACCGAGCGCAGGCAGATGCATTGCTGACGGCCTTGCTGCCGCACACCGGCAAGTCGCTGCGCTTAGGGATAAGCGGCGTGCCGGGTGTGGGCAAGTCGACCTTCATCGAAGCCTTGGGCCTGTACCTGATTGGCCTGGGCCACCGCGTGGCGGTGCTGACGATTGATCCGTCGAGCTCGGTTTCCGGTGGCTCCATCCTGGGTGACAAGACCCGCATGGAGCAGTTGTCCGTGCGCGAGGAAGCCTATATCCGTCCCAGCCCCAGCAGCGGCACGCTGGGCGGTGTTGCCGAGAAAACGCGCGAGGCCATGCTCGTCTGTGAAGCGGCTGGCTATGACATCGTCATCGTCGAAACCGTGGGCGTGGGCCAGAGCGAGACGGCGGTGCACGGTATGACGGACATGTTTGTGCTGTTGCAGCTGCCCAATGCGGGTGACGATTTGCAGGCCATCAAGAAGGGCGTGATGGAGCTGGCGGACCTGGTGGTGATCAACAAGGCCGATATCGACCCGGATGCCGCCACGCGCGCACGCGCCCAGATCACGTCCAGCCTGCGGTTGTTGGGCATGCATGGCAGCCCCGAGCGCTCGCCGGGCCGCCCCAAGGGCGAGAGCGCCCCCTTGGGGGGCAGCGAACATGGTGAGCCTGGGGGCCAGTTTCAGCACGCGCAGGCAAACGCGACCCATTTCTGGCACCCCAAGGTAATCCAGATCAGCGCCCTGAACGGCACTGGCGTCGACAGCTTCTGGGCTGCAGTGACTGAATTTCAGACCTTGGGCCAAGCCAACGGCAAATTGGCCGATAGGCGCCGGCACCAGGCGCTGGCCTGGATGTGGGAGCGCATTGACGCCGCTCTGAAGCAGTCGTTCCGCCAGAACCCGGCGGTGAAGCTGCTGCTGCCCGATATGACTCGCGCCGTGGAGGCGGGCCAGCTGGCAGCCTCGACTGCAGCACGAAATCTGCTTCTAGCCTTAGAAAAGACTGCGTAACCAGCTATCAAAATAGTAGCGACCGAATACAACCCCATCACTGACCCGAAAGAAGGAAACCATGCACGACATCATCGAACTACTGGACAAGAAACGCGAGCTCGCCCGCCTCGGTGGGGGACAAAAGCGCATCGATGCGCAGCACAGCAAGGGCAAGCTCACCGCCCGTGAGCGCATAGAAATGCTGCTGGACGAAGGTACGTTTGAAGAATGGGACATGTTTGTCGAGCACCGCTGCGTGGACTTCGGCATGGAAGACAACAAGATTCCGGGTGACGGCGTGGTCACCGGCTACGGCATGATCAGCGGGCGGCTGGTATTCGTGTTCAGCCAGGACTTCACGGTGTTTGGCGGTGCATTGTCCGAAGCGCACGCCGAGAAAATCTGCAAGATCATGGATCAGGCCATGAAGGTTGGCGCGCCGGTGATTGGCTTGAACGACTCGGGCGGTGCCCGTATTCAGGAGGGTGTGGCCTCCTTGGGTGGCTATGCCGACGTGTTCCAGCGCAACGTGATGGCCAGCGGCGTGATTCCGCAAATCAGCCTGATCATGGGCCCCTGCGCCGGTGGTGCGGTGTATTCACCGGCCATGACCGACTTCATCTTCATGGTGAAGGACAGCTCCTACATGTTTGTGACCGGCCCGGAAGTGGTCAAAACCGTGACGCACGAAGAGGTAACGGCTGAAGAGCTCGGTGGAGCCATCAGCCACTCCACCAAGAGTGGCGTCGCGGACCTGGCGTTTGAGAACGATGTGGAAGCCCTGCTGCTGCTGCGCCGCCTGTACAACTACCTGCCGCTCAACAACCGCGAAAAAGCGCCGGTACGCAAGAGTGGCGACCCCGCCGACCGCATGGACATGAGTCTGGACACGCTGGTGCCCGACAACCCCAACAAAGCCTATGACATGAAGGAGCTGATCACCAAGACCATGGATGACGGTGACTTCTTCGAGCTGCAGCCCGAGTACGCCAAAAACATCATCATCGGTTTTGGCCGGATGGAAGGCCAAACGGTGGGAATCGTGGCGAATCAGCCTCTCGTTCTGGCGGGCTGCCTGGACATCAAGAGCAGCATCAAGGCGGCGCGTTTTGTGCGCTTTTGCGATGCGTTCAACATCCCCGTCATCACCTTTGTCGATGTACCAGGCTTCATGCCCGGTACCGCGCAGGAGTACGGCGGCATCATCAAGCACGGTGCCAAGCTGCTCTATGCGTTTGCCGAATGCACCGTGCCCAAAATCACCGTCATTACCCGCAAGGCCTACGGTGGCGCATACGACGTGATGAGCTCCAAGCATCTGCGCGGCGACGTCAACCTGGCCTGGCCCAACGCCGAAATTGCGGTGATGGGTGCCAAGGGCGCGGTGGAAATCATCTTCCGTGAAGACAAGGGCGACCCTGAAAAGCTGGCGGCCAAAGAAGCTGAATACAAAGCGCGCTTTGCCAACCCATTTGTCGCCGGTGCGCGCGGTTTCATCGACGACGTGATCCAGCCGCACGAAACCCGCAAACGCATCTGCCGCTCGCTGGTCATGTTGCGCGAGAAGAAAGTTGAAAACCCATGGCGCAAGCACGGGAATATCCCGCTCTGATGCACGCATAGAACAAGACAAGGAACAGAACATGTTTACAAAAATTCTTATTGCCAACCGTGGCGAAATCGCCTGCCGCGTCATTCTGACCGCCCGCAAGATGGGCATCCAGACCGTTGCGGTCTACTCGGAAGCGGACCGCGACGCCCGGCACGTGACATTGGCCGATGAGGCCGTGTTTATCGGTCCGGCCGCTAGCCGAGAGAGCTATCTGGTGGCGGACAAAATCATTGCCGCTTGCAAGCAAACCGGCGCGCAAGCGGTGCATCCGGGCTACGGCTTCCTGAGTGAAAACTCGGGTTTTGCCAAGCGGGTGGAGGAAGAGGGCATCGTCTTCATCGGACCCAAGCACTACTCGATTGCCGCCATGGGTGACAAGATCGAGTCCAAAAAACTCGCTGGGGCCGCAGGCGTGAATTGCATTCCTGGCGTGAACGATGCGATTGAAACGCCGGAGAAGGCGGTCGAGATTGCCAAGGGCATTGGTTACCCCGTCATGATCAAAGCCAGCGCTGGCGGTGGCGGCAAGGGCTTGCGTGTCGCATTCAATGACAAAGAAGCCTTTGAAGGCTTCACCAGTTGCCGGAACGAAGCCCGCAACAGCTTCGGTGACGACCGCGTGTTTATCGAAAAGTTTGTCGAGGAACCGCGCCACATTGAGATTCAGCTGATTGGCGATTCGCATGGCAACGTGCTGTATCTGAACGAGCGCGAGTGCTCCATTCAGCGCCGCCACCAGAAGGTGATTGAGGAGGCGCCCAGCCCGTTCATCAGTGAGGCGACGCGCAAGGCCATGGGCGAGCAGGCCGTGCAACTGGCCAAGGCCGTGAAGTACCAGAGCGCGGGCACGGTGGAGTTTGTGGTCGGCAAGGACCAGAGCTTCTACTTCCTTGAGATGAACACCCGTCTGCAGGTGGAGCACCCGGTAACAGAGTGCATCACCGGCCTGGATCTGGTGGAGCTGATGATTAGGGTGGCTGCGGGTGAGAAGCTGCCTTTGACGCAGGCCGACGTCAAGCGCGACGGCTGGGCCATGGAGTGCCGCATCAATGCAGAAGATCCGTTCCGCAACTTCTTGCCCTCTACCGGTCGCCTGGTGCGCTTTCAGCCGCCCAAGGAAACCATGTTCGCATCGGATGTCAGCCAGTGGCAGGGCGTGCGCGTGGACACTGGCGTGCAGGATGGCGGTGAGATTCCGATGTTTTACGACTCGATGATCGCCAAGCTGATCGTCCACGGTAAAGACCGGCTGGAGGCGATAGCCAAAATGCGCGAGGCACTCAATGGTTTCGTGATTCGTGGCGTATCGAGCAACATCCCGTTCCAGGCGGCGTTGCTGGCGCACCCCAAGTTTGTGGCGGGTGATTTCAACACCGGATTCATTGCGGAGAACTATGGCAAAGGCTTCCGTGCCGAAGATGTTCCGCACGCCAATGTGGAGTTCCTGGTGGCGCTGGCTGCGTTTGTGAACCGGCGCTACCTGGCCCGCTCGACCGCCATCAGTGGTCAGATGGAAGGCCATGAGTTGCGCGTCGGTGCTGACTATGTTGTGGTTGCCATGGGGCAGACGGGCAATGGTGCGTCTTACCCGGTGCACATTGCTGATTTCAACGATCAAAAGCACACGGTTCACCTGACCGTAGGCAAAAATAGCTACGAAATTCATAGCGAGTCCAAGTTTGGCCAGGTCCGCATGGAGGGTACCTGCAACGGCCAGCACTTTACGGCCCAGGTCGAGCGTGGCACGTCCAAAAACCCGCTGGCCATTCGCGTAATCCACAACGGCACCCAACTGGAAGTCATGGTGTTGCAACCCCGTGTGGCGCAACTCCATGCGCTGATGCCGTACAAGGCACCGCCGGATATGAGTCGTTATGTGCTGTCACCCATGCCCGGTTTGCTGGTCGATGTGGCCGTGGTGCCCGGCCAAAAGGTGCAGGCGGGTGAGCGGGTCGCCGTGATTGAGGCTATGAAGATGGAAAACGTGCTGTTTGCGGCGGCCGATGGTGTGGTGGGCAAGGTGCTGGCGGCCAAAGGCGAATCGCTGACAGTGGACCAGCCTATCGTGGAGTTTGTCTGATGTTGCGCCCGTTTCAGGTGCTGGGCATCCAGCAAATCGCCATTGGAGGTCCCGACAAAAAGCGCTTGCAAAAGCTGTGGGTGGACATGCTGGGGCTGGAGGTCACGGGTACTTTTCGTAGTGAAAAGGAAAACGTGGACGAAGACATCTGCGCCATTGGAGCAGGTCCGTTCAAGGTTGAGGTGGACCTGATGCAACCGCTGGACCCGGACAAGAAGCCGGCTGTACACACCACACCGCTGAACCATGTGGGCTTGTGGATTGATGACTTGCCGGTCGCCGTTGAGTGGTTGACCGCGAATGGCGTGCGGTTTGCGCCGGGCGGCATTCGGAAAGGTGCCGCGGGTTTCGACATCTGCTTTTTGCACCCCAAGAGCAATGACGAATTCCCGATTTCCGGGGAGGGCGTGCTGATCGAACTGGTGCAAGCGCCGCCCGAAGTCGTCAAGGCGTTTTCGCAGCTGGCGCACCCGGGGCAAAGCCGTTAGCTGGTCCCATTCTTGCGGGTCCATTTCCTTGACCAAGATCAGATAAAGCGGAAATGATGTGCACTTAATGGGATTTTCTGATCCCACAACAGTGCACATCGCTTTAGACTGCACCACACCTGTGCGGCCCAATTTCGGGGCATCAGCGGGTCAAGGAGGCAGATTTGCAACCCGTCAACATTTCCCATCCGTCGTACTTCCATAAGGTTGTCGATTGCCAATGGGCCTGTCCGGCTCATACCCCCGTTCCTGAGTACATCCGTTTGATCGGTCAGGGTCGCTACAGCGATGCCTACATGATCAATTGGGTGTCCAATGTTTTCCCCGGTGTCCTGGGTCGAACCTGCGACCGACCTTGCGAGCCAGCCTGTCGGCGCAGTCGCGTCGAGGAGAACAATGGAGCGAAACCAGAGCCTGTTGCCATTTGCCGACTCAAGCGTGTGGCGGCTGACCACAAGGACGATGTCCAGTCCCGCATGCCAGCCATTGCCCCGAGCAACGGCAAACGCATTGTGTGCGTAGGCGCCGGCCCGGCGTCACTCACCGTGGCGCGCGATCTTGCTCCGCTGGGCTACTCCATCACCGTTTTTGATGGCGAAACGAAGGCGGGCGGTTTCATGCGTTCGCAGATTCCACGATTCCGTCTGCCTGAGTCCGTCATTGACGAGGAAACGGGCTATATCCTGAACATGGGCGTCGATTTCAAGAACGGCCAGCGTGTGGAGTCGCTCAAAGACTTGATGGGCCAGGGCTATGACGCCATTTTTGTGGGCAGCGGTGCACCCCGCGGGCGTGAACTGGATGTGCCTGGGCGCAAAGAAGCTTCAGCCCATATTCACATCGGCATTGACTGGCTGGCTTCGGTGTCGTTTGGCCACATCACCAGTGTGGCGCCTCGAGTCATTGTGCTCGGAGGCGGCAACACGGCCATGGACTGCTGCCGCTCGGCGCGGCGTCTGGGTGGCAAAGATGTCAAGGTTATTGTTCGAAGTGGCTACGAGGAGATGAAGGCATCTCCTTGGGAGCGCGAAGACGCCATCCACGAGAGCATCCCCATCATCAACTACCACGTACCGAAGAGCGTGCAGCACCAGGACGGAAAGTTGCTGGGTATGACCTTTGAAATTGTGCGTGCGGAATACGATGCAAAGGGAAGGCGCAGTTTGATTCCGACCGGCGAGCCTGACGTGTTTTTTGAGTGCGACGAAGTGCTGGTCGCAGTGGGTCAGGAAAACGCATTCCCCTGGATTGAGCAGGATTGCGGCATCGAATTTGACCGCTGGGGTCTGCCGGTACTGGGTGAGACCACATTCCAGTCCACGGTGCCTAACGTGTTCTTTGGTGGTGACGCTTCGTTTGGACCCAAGAACATCATTACGGCTGTGGCGCAAGGCCATGAGGCAGCGGTGTCGATTGACCGGTTCCTGAATGGCGAATCAGTGGCGGTACGTCCAGCTCCATTGACAAAACTGATGTCCCAAAAAATGGGCATTCACGAATGGAGCTACCGTAACGACGTGTCCAACGACACGCGGTACAAGGTGCCATGGGCAGATGCGGAAAAAGCGCTGGCCAACATCCGGGTGGAAGTGGAGTTGGGCTTTGACGCCGCAGTGGCTTTCAAGGAAGCCAGCCGCTGCCTGAACTGTGACGTGCAGACGGTGTTCAACCGAGATACCTGCATCGAATGCGATGCCTGTGTGGACATTTGCCCGATGGACTGCATCACCTTCACCGCCAACGGCGAAGAGGCTGAACTTCGCACCCGGTTGAAAGCACCAGCTACCAATACAACGCAGGATTTGTATGTTTCCAGCGAACTGAAGACTGGTCATGTCATGGTCAAGGACGAGGATGTTTGCCTGCACTGCGGTTTGTGCGCAGAACGTTGCCCAACCGGGGCGTGGGACATGCAGAAGTTTTTATTGAACACCACGCAGGCTGGGTCGAACTGTCGCGACAGCCGGGTTTCACATAAGGAGGTCGCATGAAGCGCCTGGAAGCAATCAACGATTTCGTCATCAAGTTTGCCAACGTCAACGGTTCCGGGTCGGCGTCGGCCAATGAACTGTTTGCCAAGGCGGTGATGCGCATGGGTGTGCCGGTGAGCCCCCGCAA
>CAJAVE010000227.1 GCA_903945325.1 uncultured beta proteobacterium
AATGGTGGACACCGTGATGTCGCCCAGCGGCTTGGCCTGGCGTACCAGGGCCAGGTGCCCTGCGTGCAAATTGCCCATGGTGGGCACCACGGCAGGGTGTCGGTAGGCGCTGAGGTGGTCGCGCAGGTCGGAGAGGGTGTGAACGAGTTGCATCGTGTAAATGCCCGGCTACCAGGCGTGAATTTCATCAACCGGAAAGCTGCCATTTTTGACAGCCGCCACATAGGCTTCAAAGGCGCCGCGCACGCTGGGCGCGTCGTCCATGAAGTTGTGCACAAACTTGGGGTTTTTGCCCAGGTTCAGGCCCAGCATGTCATGCATCACCAGCACCTGCCCGGCCGTGCCTTTGCCCGCACCAATGCCAATGGTTGCGCAGTGCACCAGTTCGTCGGTGAGTTCTTTGGACAAGGGGGCCGGCACCATCTCCAGCACCAGCATGCTGGCACCGGCGTCTTGCAGTTCGTGGGCCTGGCGCTTGAGTATTTCCGCACTCACTTGGGTCTTGCCCTGCACACGGTAGCCGCCCAGCGAGTGCACGGTTTGCGGGGTCAGCCCGAGGTGCGCGCACACGGGAATGCCACGCTCAACCAGAAAGCGCACGGTCTCGGTGGTCCAGCCACCGCCTTCGAGTTTGACCATGTGGGCACCGGCCTGCATGATGACGCTTGCGCTGCGAATGGCCTGTTCCCTGGACTCCTGGTACGAGCCAAAGGGCAAATCGCCAATCAACCATGCTGTTCCTTGTGCGCGGCGCAGGCCGCGTGCCACCATTTCGGTGTGGTAGCGCATGTGCTCCAGCGACACGCCCACCGTGGTGTGCAGGCCCTGGCAGACCATGCCGAGCGAGTCACCGACCAGAATGCTGTCGATGCCTGCCGCATCAGCTACCGCCGCAAAAGTGGCGTCATAGGCGGTGATCATGGTGATCTTTTCACCCCGCGTGCGCATCTCCAGAATGCGTGGCAGGCTGATGGGCTTGCGGCTCGGCATGGGAGACGCCGGCGGCAAGGTGCCGTAGGGCGTGGCATGTAAGGCCGCAGCGTTGCTATCGGTTGGCTGTGTCATGGTGTTGGGAGCTCCATCAACGGGGTTTTTGGCAAGACCGGGCGAATACTAACCGCATCGGCAGGTTTGCACTGCGTGTTTCTAGGGGCTGCTCAAGTAGGGGAATAGGCCAATCGCACATAAATAGGGGCAAAGGCCTCGGCTTGAGTGATTTCGATCAGCGTTTCCTTGGCCAGTTCCAGCAGCGCGATAAAAGTCACCACCAGCACCTGCGAGCCGCTTGCCGGGTCAAACAGGTCTTCAAAGCCGACAAAGCGTCGCCCTTGCAGTCGCCTGAGCACCATGCCCATGTGTTCACGCACCGACAGCTCTTCTCGGGTGATCTTGTGGTGCTGAACCAGCCGGGCGCGCTTGAGGATGTCGCGCCAGGCGTCTTGCAAGTCACTGACGTTTACATCGGGAAAACGCGGCACCAGGGATTGCTCGATGGTGATTTCGGCCTTGAGAAAGTCGCGCCCAAACTGGGGTAGGGCGTTCAGGCGGGCAGCGGCTAGCTTCATCTGCTCGTATTCAATCAGGCGGCGCACCAGCTCGGCGCGGGGGTCTTCGGCCTCCTGGCCCTCGGCCACCCTCTTGGGCGGCAGCAGCATGCGCGATTTGATTTCGATCAGCATGGCGGCCATCAGCAGGTATTCGGCGGCCAGCTCCAGGTTGCGCTTGCGGATCTGGTCCACATAGACCAAATACTGCTTGGTCACGCTGAGCATGGGAATGTCCAGAATATTGAAATTCTGCTTGCGGATCAGGTACAGCAACAGGTCCAGCGGGCCCTCAAAGGCCTCCAGAAACACCTCCAGCGCGTCCGGCGGGATGTACAGATCCTGCGGCATGGCGAACAAGGGCTCACCATAGAGCCGCGCCAGCGCGACCTGATCAATCACTTGCGGCATGGTGGGCAAAAGGGCCACTTCGGGCATGGCGTGGCCAGCTAGTGCAGAACTTTGCGTCATGGATTTGCTATCGAAACAATAGCTTCCCGCGCAGGTTTGACGGGGGCTAGAGCCTGATTTGGCTCTTATTTGTTGCTGGTTTGGTAGACGTAGGGCTTTTGTGCCACTTTCGCTTCGCGAAAGGCTTCTCCTTCGTCGCGGTCAATTTGTTTGTCCCACAAGAGCGCCCGGCCTTCGCGCTGCCCGGCCTCCATGTGGGGATGGTCCTTCTTGAGTTGCTCAAGAAACGCGGTGGCGTCGGACTTGTAATCGGGACGGCGAAAGATGTTCATGGAAATAACCTTGTGGGACTTGGTGGTAGCGCTTTGCTGCATTTTACCGGGCGGCGGCGGTTATGCCGCTGGCCAGATCGGCAAATAGCTGATCGGCGCCCACGCGCTCGACCAGTCCGCAGCGTTTGGCGATGTCCAGCGGCTGGTGGATCAGGCCACACAGCAGCAGGCGCACGCCATTTTTGTGGCAGGCGCGGGCCAGATCGATCAGGGTGTCGGCGCCTGACGAGTCGATGTAGATCACATTTTTTAAGTCCAGCACCAGCACGCGCCCGGGCAAATGGTCTTGTATTTCCTCAATCAGTTTGACCGCGCCAAAAAACAGGGCGCCATACAGCCGGTACCCTGCCACCCCATCAGGATTGGCAAGCACCGGGTAGTCTGCCAGCGGCACCGGCTCGCTGCGTGAGAGGCTGGAGATGCGGTAGATAAAGGTAATGCAGGCCGCCACCAGCCCCACTTCAACGGCCACGGTCAGGTCAAACACGACGGTCAGAAAAAACACGGCCAGCAGCGTGGCACGGTAGGGCAGGCGGTATTGGCGCAAATGCAAAAATTCGCGCCACTCCCCCATGTTCCAGGCGACAAACATCAAAATGGCGGCCATGGCGGCCAATGGAATGTCTTGCGCCAGGGGGGCAGCCAACAGTACCACCAACAGCAGCGTCAAGGCATGCACCGCGCCCGCAATCGGGCTGACCGCTCCGCTCTTGATGTTGGTCACCGTGCGGGCTATCGTGCCGGTGGCGGGCATGCCGCCAAAAAACGGCGTCACAAAATTGGCGATGCCCTGGGCCATCAGTTCCTGGTTGGGGTCGTGACGCCCATCGGTCATGCCATCTGCCACCCGCGCGCACAGCAAAGACTCGATAGCGCCCAGCAAAGCCAGGGTGATGGCGGGGATGAAGAGAAACCGGGCTGAACTCCAGGAGAAATCTGGCCACACCAGACCCGGTAGCGCCGACGGTATGCCGCCAAAGCGGCTGCCAATCGTTTCCACGGGCAGCTCCAGCAATGCCACGCACAGTGTGGCCAGCACCAGCGCCACGATTGAGCCGGGCACCAGCATCAGGCGTTTGGCCCCGCTGAACCGGCGCGCGAGGGCGGGAATGCCAACCTGCCACAGCACAATGATGGCCAGGCAGGCCAACGCCAGCGCCGTGGCCTCCCAATTGAGGGTGTGCAAGGCCCTGACAAGGGTGGAAAGAATGCCAAAGAAGTCAGCCGGCATGGCACTGACCTGAAGACCCAGAAAGTCCTTGATCTGCGACACCCCGATCAGCACCGCAATGCCGTTGGTAAAGCCAATGACCACCGATATCGGAATAAACCGGATCAGCGTGCCCGCCTTGAAGAAACCCATGGCAAACAGCATGACCCCGGACATCGCCGTGGCAATGATCAGGTTGGCCAGGCCATAGCGCTCCACAATTCCGTAAACGATGACGATAAACGCACCGGCAGGCCCGCCAATCTGAACCCGGCTGCCACCCAGAACGGAGATCAGCAGGCCGGCAATGATGGCGGTGAAGAGGCCTGCCTCGGGCTTGAGGCCGCTGGCGATGGCAAACGCCATGGCCAGGGGCAGGGCGACCACGCCCACCGTCAGGCCCGCGCCCAGATCCTTCAGAAAAAGCTGCCGGTTGTAGCCCTGCAGGGCATCCAGCATGCGCGGCCTGAACCACGGCTTCGGCTTGCTGTGCGGAGCGGTGTCTATTGGCATTTCCATTGCTGCATTGTTTGTCAGTGTTGAGTCTTTTTACGCCACGGCGCTGACGTGGTTGTTACGCGCGAGCGCTCGGGATGCCAGAAAAACGCGCGCCATACTGGGCACCAATTCCCGCCAGGCCATGTTGTCAAAACCCTGTGGGCAGCGCACACCCGCCAGCTTCGTTAGTGTTTTGGGCTCGTCTTTGACTGCAAAGGCCAAGCGGTTGGTAGCGCCGGGGTCGTTGACCATGAGCAGGTTGTCGTCAAAGGCCGCGCGGATGCGGTCCACGATCACCTCGTACAGCGGCTTGCAGCCATGCAAATTGGCGACGAACATGCCGGCCGGGTTCAGGGCGTTGTAGCAGTCGTCATAAAACTGCGGTGAGCTCAGTGCCGGTGGCAGGCCATCAATGTCAAATCCATCGGCCAACAGCACGTCGAACTTTTCGTCCGTCTTGCGCAGGAAGGTCGCCGCATCGGCCAGGCGCACGGTGAAGCGGTGGTCATCGGGCGGTACGGCAAAGTTGTTGCGCAGTGCCGTGACATGGGGGTTGATTTCAATCACCGTGATATCGGTCTGGGGCAGGCAGCGGTAGCAGAACTTGGCCAGCGAGCCACCACCCAAACCGATCATGGCAATGCTGCGGGGGTGCGGGTTGTGCAGCAGGAAACCCATCATGATGCGGGTGTACTCAAACTGCAGTTCATCGGGCCGCATGATGTCCATGCGGCTTTGAATGTCGTGCGTCGAGAAGAACAGCGACTTGCTGGAGAGCGTCTCGTAAATGACGGGTTTGACGTGCACGCGGTGTGGCATGTCAGTGCGGGCCCGAGGCAAAGCGGCCGTGGCGCAGGTCGTCCAGAATCGGCCCCCAGACCAGCACAATGAGCACAATAGCCAGCGGTACCGTGGCAATGTAGCCAAAGGTTTTGAATCCGTACGCACCCACCAGCGCTCCACCAAAAAAACTGCTCACCAGCAGGGCGTGTATGCGCAGCTTGCGCCGGTTGGCAACCACCTTTTGAGGTATGCCCGAGCGGTTGAAATAGGACAATTTGCCAAGCTCAATTCCCAGATCGGTCAGCAGGCCGGTCACGTGGGTGGTGCGAATCTCGGCATGCGAAATTTTGGTAATCACCGCGTTTTGCAGCCCCATGATGAAACACAGCAGCAGCACCGTAACCGGCACAAAGAACTCCTCAAAGTGGCTGATGGCCGTGCCAAAAATACCGAATATCAATAACAAACCCGCTTCAATCAAAAGGGGGCGGGCAAAGGCACTGCGCATCTGCCGACGCTGGCTCCAGTTGACCATCCAGGCGGTGGTCATGGAGCCGCACAGGAACGACACGACCAATGCAACGCCCGCCACCGCCAGCTGGATTTGACCCAGGATCAGGTTGTCGGCTACCGACGACAAAATGCCCGACATGTGCGAGGTGTATTGGCCCACCGCCAGAAAACCACCCGCATTGGTGGCACCCGCTATCGCACACAGCGTGCAGCCCAGCCGCAGATTGGCGCCCGGGTTGCGGTGAATGTCGGTCCACCAGTGGATTCGATAACTCACGGCTGCAACTCTATGGTCTGCGAATGGTCAATGGATGCGCATGCCCGGTTGCGCACCGGGCCAGGGGTTGAGGATGTAGATGCCGGGGTTGGACTTTTCGTCACCATGGCTGGCGGCCAGCACCATGCCCTCGGATACGCCAAACTTCATCTTGCGTGGCGCAAGGTTGGCTACCAGCACGGTGAGTTTGCCAACCAGGTCTTCGGGCTTGTAGGCGCTGGCAATGCCGCTGAACACGTTGCGGGTCTTGGGCTGACCGGCGTCGTCTTTTTCACCGGCGTCCAGCGTCAGGCGCAGCAGTTTGGTGGAGCCTTCAACCGCTTCGCAGTTCAGGATGGCGGCGATGCGCAGGTCGATTTTGGCGAAGTCGTCAATGCCAATGGTGGGCGCCAGGGCCTCGCCGCCGGGTGCGTTAGGGTCAACCGAAACCGTGATTGGCGTTGCTTTTACTATCTTTTTAATAGCTGCTTGCGCAGGTTCTACGGGGGCTACAGCCTCAATCACTCCAAAAAGTGCATCCAGCTGCTCGGGCGTGACGCGTTGCATCAGGTGCTGGTAGGGCTGAATCGCAACCACATCAGTGTCCACATCCCATTGGTCCATGGGTAGGCCGACAAAGCTTTGCACCGACTGCGCCAGAGACGGCAGTATGGGCGCCAAATAGCGGGTCAGCACGGCAAAGGCATTGATCAACACCGAGCACACCTGGTGCAGGGCTTCGTTGTTGGCCGGGTCTTTGGCCAGGTCCCAGGGCTTGTGCTGGTCCACATAGGCGTTCACCTTGTCGGCCAGCAGCATGATCTCGCGCGTGGCCTTGCCGAATTCGCGGGTGTTATAGAGCTCGGCAATGGCGTCCGACTCGGTGCGAATGTCCGCCAGAATGGCCGCACCCATGCCGCCAAATTCCGTGGTCAGCTTGCCGTCAAAACGCTTGGTCAAAAAGCCTGCCGCGCGGCTGGCAATGTTGACAAACTTGCCAATCAGGTCGCTGTTGACCCGGGCCATGAAGTCATCGGCATTGAAGTCAATGTCTTCATTGCGTGCGGAGAGCTTGGCAGCCAGGTAGTAGCGCAGCCACTCGGCATTCATGCCCAGGCTCAGGTACTTGAGCGGGTTCAACCCGGTGCCGCGGCTCTTGCTCATCTTGTCGTTGTTGACGGTCAAAAAGCCGTGCACAAACACGTTGTCGGGCGTCTTGCGGCCACTGAAATGCAGGCAGGCCGGGAAAAAAAGCGTGTGGAAGGTGACGATGTCCTTGCCAATGAAGTGGTACTGCTCCAGCCTCGGGTTGGCCATGTAATCGTCATAACTCTGGCCGCGCTGGGTCAGCAGGTTCTTGATGGAAGCCAGGTAGCCGATGGGCGCGTCCAGCCACACATAAAAGTACTTGCCGGGTGCATCCGGAATTTCAATGCCGAAGTAGGGCGCATCGCGGGAAATGTCCCAGTCGCCCAGGCCTTCGCTCGTGCTGCCGTCCGGGTTGGTGCGCACCGAGAACCATTCCTTGATCTTGTTGGCCACTTCGGGCTGCAGTTTGCCGTCTTGCGTCCACTCCTGCAGAAACGCCACGCAGCGCGGGTCGGACAACTTGAAAAAGAAGTGCTCTGAACTCTTGAGCTCGGGCCGGGCGCCCGACAGCACCGAAAACGGGTTGATCAGGTCGGTGGGTGCGTAGACTGAGCCGCACACCTCGCAGTTGTCGCCGTATTGGTCTTTGGCGTGGCACTTGGGGCATTCGCCCTTGATGTAGCGGTCGGGCAAAAACATGTTCTTCTCGGGGTCGAAGAACTGCTCGATGGTGCGGGTCTCAATCAGCGAACCATCTTTGTTGTCGCGCAGGTCGCGGTAGATCTGGCGCGCCAGCTCGTGGTTTTCAGGCGCGTCGGTGCTGTGCCAGTTGTCAAAGCTGATGTGAAAGCCGTCCAGGTATTGCTTGCGCCCGGCTGCGATGTCGGCCACGAACTGTTGCGGCGTTTTGCCCGCCTTTTCAGCCGCAATCATGATGGGCGCGCCGTGGGTATCGTCCGCGCACACGAAGTCAACCTTGACGCCGCGCATCCGCTGGAACCGCACCCAGGTATCCGCCTGGATGTATTCCATCATGTGGCCAATGTGGAATCCGGCGTTGGCGTAGGGCAGGGCGGTGGTGACGAAGAGTTGGCGTGGCATGGGGAAAGGCTTTCTGGGGACAGCCTGCGATTTTAGTCGCCCCTCGGGATCCGAAGGAACGTGCGCAAGGCGAGCAAGGGCGTGATCCATTTGAAGGCCATGACGAAGGTCACGGCACATGACACGCTACATGCTCGACACCCACACGGTCAGTCATTTGTTGCGCTCGCACCCGACAGTGACCGCCCGCGTTCTGAAGGTGCCCATGGCATCCCTGTGCATTTCGGCAGATGGCCGGGTTGAAGATTCGTGGCCTATGCCGCCTGTTTGCGCATGAACAAGTTGGACTCAAATAACTGATAATGTGTACAGTGTTCTCCAGGGTCTCTTCAAGGAATGGCATGAAAATCCTCCCCACTGACTTCGATGGCCAGTCTATTCGTCGCGTGTATGACGAAGACACTGAAGCCTGGTGGTTCTCTGTCGTTGATGTAGTGCAAGTGCTGACGCAGCAGGCCGATTACCAGACGGCGCGCAAGTACTGGAACAAGCTCAAAGAGCGCCTGGGCAAGGAGGGCAGCGAGTCGGTGACAAATTGTCACCGACTGAAATTGCCCGCAGCCGATGGCAAAAGCTATCTTACCGACGCAGCCACCGCCGAAACTCTGCTGCGCCTGGTGCAATCCATTCCCAGCCCTAAAGCCGAGCCGATCAAGCTCTGGCTGGCCAAAGTCGGCTATGAACGGATGCAAGAGATGGCCGACCCAGCCCTGTCACTGAACCGTGCCCGCCAGACCTGGCAGCAGCACGGGCGCAGCGACAAGTGGATACAGCAACGCATGACCGGGCAGGAAACCCGCAACAAACTCACTGATTACTGGAGCGAGCACGACATCAAGAAGGGCTGTGAATTTGCCATCCTGACCAACATCATTCACCAGGAGTGGACGGGTGTCAGTGTGAAAGAACACAAGGACATGAAGGGCCTGACCAGCCACAACCTGCGCGACCACATGAGTGAGGCGGAGTTGATTTTTAGCGCCCTGGCTGAGTTGTCCACCCGGCAAATCGCTGAAAGTGCGGATGCCGCCGGCATGGCAGAAAACAAGTCCGCTGCCAAAAGCGGCGGCCACATTGCAGCACAAGCCCGGCAGCAGTTGGAAAGCCAGACTGGCAAGTCGGTGGTTACCGGGGCCAATCACCTGCCGCCGGACGTTAAGAATAAGACTTTGCCGTAGGGTGCAGGTGATTGTTTTGCTTTGCGGGCCGCAACTGCCCAAAGTCAAGACGGCGATTTGACGCTGGACCACACCAAAGAAGCGATTGAAATGCGTAAAGCTTTCCGCAAGTTGTCGCTCCCATCACGCCGTCTGGTGGTGGATTTCGCACAAATGCTTGCCAAGCAGTCGCTGGCTTGATCGGTTGAACTGACCTCCATTGCTATAGGGATCAGGCGGGCTGGGTGTTCTGCGCAGGTCAAGGAGGAGCCCGCACAGCGGGCGGGGGACATGGAGCAGAGCACCCAGCCCACCTGATCTTGCAGGCTCGGAGAAAAATCACCGCAACCGCAAAGGGTCCTGCCGCCGGTCAATGCGGGCCGTCTGTGGCCGGTCACCCAGCAGGCACACGGCTTCAGGGTCAGTCCATTCGAAAAAGCCACACACTTCGTTGCGCTGGCGCTGCGCATCGGCATAGCCCAGCGCCATCAGCTCACAGGTGTAGCCTGACTCAAACAGCAGGTAGCTCGCCAATGCGGAACCCTTGACATCCACTTTGTGGGACGAAACCCCGACGCCACCGAGCATGGTGCGTACAGCATGGGGTAAGGAGTCAATGTGTCTGGAAGCGACGTCATCCAGGCGCTCGCTGGGGGAAATCACCAGCAGTTCCAGCGGCCGCAAGGCACTGGCTTTGCGGGAGGCTTCGGGTACCAGCTTGAGAGTCTGGTTGATACGCCTGGCACGTTCCACATCGACGGCCAGCGCGTCCAGAAAGATGTTGGACAAGGCGTGCCCGGCAATCTGTGCAATCGACGGATAGCTGTTGCTTTTGGGTACCAATGCCCCGTCTTTGGGCTCGTGCATGCGCCCCGCGCCTACCACCAAAACGCGTTCGGCTCCCAGGTGAATGGCGGGTGAGCAGGGTGCAGATTGGCGCATGGAGCCGTCGCCAAAGTACTCGTCGCGTCCGTTGATGTGCAGCTGTGTTGCCGGAAACACAAACGGAATCGCGCTGGACGCCAGCAGGTGGGCGTGGGTAATCTTGTCGCGCACGGAAATGCGTTGGCTGCGTATCCAGGGAAGCAGGCGCTTGTCGCCTTCAAAAAAAGTGACGTGCTCGCCCGAGCTGTAGCTCGATGCCGTCACTGCCAGGGCCTGCATATGGCCAGTGCGGATCAGTTCGGGAAGGCGCTCCAGCGGCACCAGACGTGCCAGTAACTCGGACAATGGAGCGTTGTCCAGCAGGGAGCGCGGTTTGACCCTGCGCCATTTGGCCAGAACCCACCCCAGCGACAACAGCGTCATCCACTTGGCGCCCGAGCGCAGCATGTCCAGGTGGCCGCTACGGTATACCTGATCGGCGTGAAAGCCGCGCCAGGTTGCAGCGATCATCCGCACGGTGGCGTCAAAGTTATCCGCTCCACAAGCCAGGGCCGAGGCGTTGATGGCACCCGCTGACGTGCCGGTAATGATGGGGAAGGGGTTGGGTTCGTGGCCGGCGCCACAGGCCAGCCGCATGTCGGCAATCGCTTCCAGAACCCCCACCTGGTAGGCCGCGCGTGCGCCGCCCCCGGTCAACAAAAGCCCGGCTGGGCGTGGGTGTGAAATGGCGTCAGGCATAACAAACATTATGCCGGGGTACCCGTGTGGCAAAGAGGGTTGGATAGACTATGCACATCTTCTGGAGAAATTGAATGACTGTGACAGTGCAAGCGATTACCGACGCCATCAAGGCCGTCATTGACCCCAATACCGGCAAAGACTTTGTGTCGACCAAAGCCGTCAAGAACCTGACCGTGTCCGACGGCGACGTGGCTTTTGATGTGGAACTGGGCTATCCCGCCAAAAGCCAGATTGCCGGTTTGCGCAAGGCGCTCATCGCAGCAGCCAAGGCCGTTCCGGGCGTAGGCAATGTGTCGGTCAACGTAACCGTCAACATCGTGGCCCACTCCGTGCAGCGTGGCGTGCAGCTGCTGCCGCGCGTGAAGAACATTGTGGCCGTGGCCTCCGGCAAAGGTGGCGTGGGCAAGAGCACCACAGCCGTCAATCTGGCGCTGGCGGCCGAGGGTGCACGCGTGGGCCTGCTGGATGCCGACATCTATGGCCCCAGTTTGCCCATGATGATGGGCATTGAAGGTCGCCCGGAGTCCGACGACGGCCAGACCATGGACCCGCTGGAAAACTACGGCGTGCAGGTCATGTCGATTGGCTTTCTGGTGGCGCAGGACGAGGCCATGATCTGGCGTGGCCCCATGGCCACCCAGGCGCTGGAGCAGCTGCTGCGCCAGACCAACTGGAAGGACCT
>CAJAVE010000228.1 GCA_903945325.1 uncultured beta proteobacterium
AACACCGGCAGGCTCATCAGCGCCAGGTAAATGAACAGCGTGCGCCGACGGCCAAACCGGTCCGACAAATAGCCGCCCAGCACGCAAAAACCGGCACTCAGGATGGACGACCACACCCCCAGCGCAGCGACCTGGTCGTCATCCATGCCCAGTTCCACCGCCAGGTTGGACTGCAGCGCCAGCCCCAGGCACATGGCACCGGCTGGCAGCAGCGCAAACAACAACCCGCCAAAAGCCCCGGGGCTGCCCAAAAACGCGCGAAACGAGTCCACGGCAAACACCCGCATTTCGCGCCCTGCCTGCGCCAGCCGGGAGCCGACCACGGCGGCACGCGCCGGGCCGGGCGCCTCTTTCATGGGCCACACCACAAACACCGTCACCGCCAGGATGCAGGCAGTCACGAAGAAAAACGTGGGCTGGAATCCGGTGACACCACTAAGGAACAACACACCGCTGCCGCCCAGCATGCTGCCTATCATGGCCCCAGCAAACATCATGCCGTTGGCCAGCCCGCGTTCGTCGTCCTGCAAGGTGCTACAGGCCAGTGCGTCAATGGCCACGTCCTGCATGGCGCCAAAGGTGTTGTGAAACAGCAGGATGATGGTGAACAACCCCAGCTGCTGTGGCAAATCCAGCATCACGGTGGACAGCAGCGTGAGCGCCATCAGGACCTGTGTTCCCAGAATCCAGCCCCTGCGACGACCAAAGCGGTCCGACGAGAACACGTCCACCAGTGGACCAAACGCCCACTTGAACGCCCATGGCAGGTAGAACGAGGCCACAAAGGCACCAATCTCGGCCGGCCCCACATCCAGGCGGCGCAAACGGGTGGCAACGGCCGTGGCGGCAAACCCCAATGGAATGCCTTCGGTCACATAGAGCAGAAAGAAGGCCGTGAGCCGCCCATTTTTGGTGGCCAGCAGGTTGGGGAGTTGCATAGGATGAATGCCTGTGGTTTTGGCAGGAATCATCGCACAGCGCATTTCCCGGCAAGGCACAGGGGACCCGGGAGGGCGTGGCGTGCACAGATGCGTCCCAATCCCGACGGTCAACACTCCGGCTGAATTAAAAATCCCGCCGCTGAGCGGCGGGGTATTCAGAACAGCCCTGGCTGTCCGAAACCAGCGACAGGCCTGTGACGCTGCAGTTGCGCATCCGCTCCTGCCATGTGCACGGTCGGTTCATCGCATCCGACAATGTGGCGCCCGCCCTCACTCTAGCGCAGGGCATGGAAAATCCACAGCGTGACGTGAGCCGCACTTCTTACATCGACTAGCCACTTTGTCTCAGCTGTTAAGCCAGAGTGCGACAGCAGACCAAACACATAGGGGTGAACATTCAAATTTCTCCACCAAAGGTACTTTACATATTAACTATTACCGTATAAAGTACAATGACATTCACGGAACAGAGTCGTCAATCCTGGCGGCAATTTTGATGATCCAACGATAGGAGAGACGCAATGCGCATCGCATGTTTGGGCGGAGGGCCCGCTGGCTTGTATTTCGCAATTTTGATGAAAAAGGCGAATCCATCACACGACATTACCGTGATTGACCGCAACGCCGCCGACAACACCTTTGGCTGGGGCATCGTTTTCTCCGACAAGACCATGGACGGTTTTCGGGACGCCGATGAACAGGTCGTCAACGAGATTGAAGCCAATTTCCACCATTGGGACGATATCGATGTCCACTTCAAGGGCTGCAAGATCACTTCGGGCGGCCACGGTTTTTGCGGCATCGCCCGTTTGAAGCTGCTGCAGATCTTCCAGAAGCGCGCCACTGAACTGGGCGTAACAATGCTGTGGGAACAGGAAATTGCGGATCCGGATATCTATGCCAAGGAATACGACCTGGTCGTTGGCGCCGACGGCGTATTTTCAACCACACGTGCCAAACACGAAGCACATTTCAACCCGCGCATTGACCTGCGTACCTGCCGCTTCATCTGGTTGGGTACCAAGAAAAAGCTCGACGCCTTCACCTTTGCCTTCAAGCAGACCGAATTCGGCTGGTTCAACCTGCACGCCTACCGGTTCAACGAAGAGATGTCCACGTTCATTGTGGAAACGCCCGAGACGACCTGGCTCAAGGCCGGCATGGACACATTTGAAGCCGATCAGTCCATCGCCTTCTGCGAGAACCTGTTTGCCGACCTGCTGGACGGCAACAAGCTGATCTCCAATGCCCGCCACCTGCGGGGCTCGGCGATGTGGCTCAAGTTCAACCGGGTACTGTGCGAGCGCTGGCACAAGGACAACATTGTGCTGATTGGCGATGCCGCCCACACCGCGCATTTCGCTATCGGCTCCGGCACCAAGCTGGCCATGGAAGACGCCATTTCTCTGGCCAAAGTGCTCAACAGCAGTGAAGGCACGGTACCCGAGCGGCTGGCGCGTTACCAGGCCGAGCGCGAAATTGAAGCACTCAAGCTGCAAAGTGCGGCGCGCAACCGCATGACCTGGTTCGAGGACATTGAGCGTTACGTTCACATGGAGCCCGAGCAGCTCGCCTTCTCGCTGCTGACCTCCAGCCAGCGCGTCGGTCACGCCAACCAGAAACTGCGCGACCCGAAATACGTCGAAAGTGTGGACACCTGGTTTGCTCAGACCTGCGGCCTGCCCGCCAAGCCAATTCCACCCATGTTCACACCCTTCAAGCTGCGCGGCATGACGCTCTCGAACCGCGTCGTGGTGTCGCCCATGTGCACCTATTCGGCAACCGATGGATTGCCGGATGACTTCCACTTCCAGCACTACACAGCGCGCGGCCTCGGTGGCGCTGCGCTGGTCATGACCGAGATGACCTGCATCTCGGCCGACGCACGCATCACACCGGGATGCGCAGGTATCTGGAATGACGAGCAGACCCTTGCCTGGAAGCGCATCGTCGGCTTTGTGCATGGCAACAGTTCGGCCAAGATGGCGATGCAGATTGGCCACGCAGGCCGCAAAGGCTCGACCCAACTGGCATGGGATGGCATTGACCAGCCGCTGACAGAGGGCAATTGGCCCCTCATTGCCCCATCGGCATTGCCCTACGTGACAGGCGCTTCGCAAGTGCCACGCGAGATGACGCGCGCCGACATGGACCGGGTCAAGGCCGATTTCGTTGCCGCTGCGCAGCGAGCCGAGAGCGCAGGCTTTGACATGATCGAATTCCATGCTGCACACGGCTACTTGCTATCGTCCTTCATCTCACCGCTTACCAACCAGCGTAGCGATGAATATGGGGGCAGCCTGGAGAATCGATGCCGCTACCCGCTGGAAGTGTTCAAGGCCATGCGCGCGGTCTGGCCCGCTGACAAGCCGATGTCGGTGCGCATCTCGGCGCATGACTGGGTGCCAGGCGGAACCACTCCGAACGACGCAGCCGAAGTTTCCCGTCTGTTCAAGGACGCGGGCGCGGACATCATCCATGTCTCTTCCGGCCAGGTGAGCAAAGACGAAAAACCGGTCTACGGTCGCATGTTCCAGGTCCCGTTTTCCGACAAGATTCGCAACGAGTTGCACGTGCCCACCATCACCGTCGGCAATATTTTTGAGGCCGACCACGTCAACACCATCATTGCGGCAGGGCGCGCCGATTTGTGCGCGCTGGCCCGCCCGCATCTGGCAGACCCCGCCTGGACACTGCATGCCGCGGCCGAGCAGGGCTATACCGATATCGCCTGGCCCAAGCAGTATGTCGGCGGCAAGATCCAGCTGGAGCGCAACCTGGAACGGGCCGGTCAACTGGCGCTAAACGCATGATGCAAGGCGGCCTTCACGCCGTGGTGACGGGCGGTGGCCGTGGCATTGGTGCTGCGGTTGCAACCCGGCTCGTGGCGGCCGGTTACCGGGTCACCATCACTGGGCGCGATGCCGGCTTGCTGGCCAGTTTTAGCGCGGCATTGGGTGGCGAACGCGTCTGCCATCCGGTCACGATGGATGTCAGCGATCGTGCGTCGGTGGACAGGGGCATGGTCGCGGCGCGGGGTGCGTTCGGCCCCATCGCCGTGCTGGTGAACAACGCCGGGCAGGCGGTGAGCGCACCGTTTTTGAAAACCGATGCAGCCCTGTTCGAGCGCATGATCGGAGTCAACCTGAGGGGGGTATTTCACTGCACGCAGGCAGTGATCCCCGACATGTTGGACGCCAAGTTCGGACGCGTCATCAATGTCGCCAGCACCGCCGCCCTGGTCGGCTACGCGTATGTTTCGGCATACACCGCCGCCAAACACGGTGTTCTTGGCCTGACCCGCGCGCTGGCGCTGGAGTTGGCAACCAAGGGCATCACGGTCAACGCCGTTTGCCCGGGTTATACCGAAACCGACATCGTCAAGGACGCGGTTACCAACATCATGGCCAAAACCGGCCGTACCGAGCTGGAGGCCCGCGCCGAGCTGGCCAAGGGCAATCCGATGAAGCGGATGGTTCAGCCCGATGAGGTGGCCGACACGGTGGCCTGGCTCGCCGGGGCCGGCGCTGGCAGCATCACAGGCCAAGCCATCGCCGTGTGCGGTGGCGAGGTGATGCACTAGGGTGAAGCCATGACTGCTATATATTTTGTAGCTGCTTGCGCATATTCCACGGGGGCTAGAGGCCAAAATGACTAAAATTAAAACTCCCCAGAAGGATGCCAGCACCGACGCCCTCCATGCCGCTGACGAATTGGGCTACGAGGCCCGTAGCGCCACGGGCGACCATGCGGCCCTGAAGCTGTGGTTGCGCATGCTGGCCTGCACCACACAGGTCGAGGGCGAGATCCGCCGCCGCCTGCGTGTGCGTTTTGATACCAGCCTGCCACGCTTTGATTACATGGCTCAGCTGTATCGGGAGCCCGAGGGGTTGCGCATGAAAGACCTCTCCAGCCACCTGATGGTGAGCGGCGCCAATGTCACCGCGATCACGGACGAGCTGGAGCGCGATGGACTGGTCACGCGTTCCAGCAGCCCCACCGACAGGCGCTCCTGGATACTGAATATGACGCCTAAAGGCCGGGAGCAGTTCGAAGTCATGGCCAAGGAGCACGAGCAATGGGTGCTGGAGCTGTTCGCCTGTCTTGACGCCGCCACATTGGCGCAAATGTACCGACAACTCGGCGGGTTGCGCGTGCACATGCTGAATTCGCAAGCGGATGCCGTGCCGCCGTCTTCCACCCCTTAATACCAGGAACGATCCCCATGAACTCCCACATCTCCGTCTCCATCGACCCCACGCTATTGGCCGGCAACCGCAAGCCGTTGGCTGCCTACCAGGCCACACATTTCCAGTGGGACTGTGTGGGCGGTGTTGCCACCATCACGCTCAACCGCCCGGAGCGCAAGAACCCGCTGACGTTCGCGTCATATGCGGAACTGCGCGACCTGTTCGGTCAGTTGAAATATGCCAGCGATGTCAAAGTGGTCGTGGTCACCGGTGCGGGCAGCAACTTTTGTTCGGGCGGTGATGTGCATGAAATCATTGGCCCGTTGGTGCAACTCGCCGCACCCGAGTTGTTGATGTTTACCCGCATGACCGGTGATCTGGTCAAAAACATGCGCGCCTGCCCCCAGCCCATCATTGCCGCCATTGACGGCATTTGCGCCGGCGCTGGCGCCATCACTGCCATGGCGTCCGACCTGCGCATCGGCACGGCGCGCAGCAAAACCGCGTTCCTGTTCAACCGCGTCGGTCTGGCCGGATGCGACATGGGTGCTTGCGCCATGTTGCCGCGCATCATCGGCCAGGGCCGCGCC
>CAJAVE010000229.1 GCA_903945325.1 uncultured beta proteobacterium
CACGCAAGTGCAGGCGTTTTCCACCGACCAGATCAACGCACTGAGCAGCAGCCAGCTCAGTGCCTTGAGCGTAACGGGCATCACCGGGTTGGGTTCTGCCCAGATCAGCGTGCTCGACGCGTCGGACATTGATGCTCTGACCGTGAAGCAGATTGCCGCGCTTAAAACAAGTCAGATTCTTGCTTTCAGCACTGATCAGCTCGCCGCTCTCAATACCAGCCAGATCGCTTCGCTGACCAAGTTCCAGGTCAAAGCGCTGTCCTCTACCCAGGTTGCGGCAATCAACACCAGCCAGGTCCCCCATCTGACGCTGGGCACACCCATCATTCTTGATTTGAACGGCGACGGGGTCAAGACACTTGGTATTTCAGAGGGTGTGACATTTGATTTGTTTGCTGAAGGTGCGAGGATCAATACCGGATGGGTTAGTGCCGGTGATGGGTTATTGATTTTTGATCGGAACCATGATTCGGTGATCAACGATGGCTCAGAGCTTTTTGGCTCGGCAACACGCCTTGCAAGTGGTGATTTGGCAGAGAATGGTTACGCGGCATTGCGGGAGCTTGACAGTAACCTTGACGGCCTCATCACCGGCGACGATGCAGCGTTTGACGACCTGCAGGTGTGGATCGACAAGAATTCGGATGGAATCAGCCACTCCAGTGAACTACAGACTCTGGCCACCTTGGGGATCGTCAAAATTGGCCTTGAGGCCACTGCAGGCACGGACACCGACAACGGTAATTTGGTGGGACTCACTTCGACTTACGAGACAAGTGATGGAAACACACACGCAGCAGCGGATGTATGGTTTGTGGCTGACCGGTACAACAGTGCGGACCAAGATATGCCATCGCGGGTAGCGGGACTGGCGCAGGCCATCAGTTCATTTGAAAATCCGGAGAGTATTGCAAGTCAGTTTTCAGGTCCCGCCCAAGAGGCAACCATCGGCGTTGGGTTTAAACCCATGGCATCGCCGCCCAAGGCCACCGGTTTGACGGATGCACTGAATGAACACTACGTTCGAAATAGCCCATTGGGACAACCGAACGTCGCATCTGTTCCGTGGGACACTGCAATCCATTCACCTGTTGTTACGGATGCCAGTAACTATGGTGTTCTGACCGTCGCTCGTGACAAATAGACGGGCGATTCTCCATGTGCCAGCAAACGATGATTTAGCGCAGCGTTATTTCAACGCGTCGGTTGCGCGGCTCCGCCGTATCGTCGGGTGTAGGTACCAATAGATTGCGTTCGCCGTGTGACTCAATGACCATCACGGTATCTTTCAATCCCAGTCCGCGCAGTTGCTCAGCAATTGCCGTGGCGCGTTTCAGTGCGAGGGCTTCATTGGCGTTGGCTGCACCCTGCGTGTCGGAATGCCCGATCACCGACATGTCAACCGCCAGGCGGGACAGGGCTCGCTCCACAATGCGGGGCAGCAAGGATTTTGACTCTGCCGTCAGTTGGGCTCCACCCTGCTCAAAGTACAACAAGAACTGTTCGGGCAGTGCCGGGCGGGCTTTCATCGATGCGCCAAAGTCGCGCTCCAGTTGTTCTGCACTCACGGCAAACGGTGGCTTGCTGCCATCAAGAAAAACACCTTGCTGGGCTTGAGTCAGCAGTTGCTCGCCGCGCTGGCCTTGCACCACCACTTTGCCAATGCTGCCATCAGGGCTGGGCAGCAACGTAACGTAAGAAAGCTGGGGCGGAGGGGGCGGGGGTGGCGTGGTACAGGCTCCCAGCAGTGCCACTGCCATGGCTGTCACGGCCATTTGGCTGATCTTGTGCTTCATGGTTTTTGCTGCTGTCATTTCACCTCCTCCACGCGGGCCACGAATTGAGTACCCCGCACGCCAATGATTCCTGTGGGTGTCTTGACGGTAACCGCGTCGGGCCTTAGCTTGGCAATCACGCCTGAGACATAATTCAAACTGCCCTTGGCCAGGCTGGAGCCCAGTTTGAGCTGGCCTTGGGCCGGCTCGTACAGGTAGTCGTCTACCGTCAACTCAGTATCGGGTCCGAACGACATCACGGTGTTGTCCTTGAAAGTGACACCCAGCGTTGACTGGGGCTGTGTTTTCAGCTGGCTGCCGATCATGATTGCGGTGCCGGGCACGGCGGGCACTCGCTGGCCAATGGTAGTGACCCACGCCTGCCCAGTGACGGTCTTAACATAGCCAACAGTCGCCGCTGGCGTCTGTGCAAATGCTGTTGTGGCCATCGCCACCAGAATGCCTGCGGCGAACGCACGCAAGGCCTTGTTGCTTGTAATCATTGCTTGGGTTCCATTCAAATGACAAATATCTTCGGGTTTAGGCGCCAGTGTCGCATGCTTACTCCGTGCGCAGTGCCTCCACCGGGTCGAGTCGCGCGGCACTGCGTGCCGGCAGCACCCCCGCCAGCAAACCAATCACGATGGCAATGCCCTCGGCCAGCAACACAAAGGTCAGCGGCGTGTGCACCGGCAGTGCCGGTACTGCGAAGTGAATGATTTGTGCCAGGCCAATGCCCAAGACCAGGCCCATGACACCGCCAATGGCGGACAGCGTGACCGCCTCACCCAGAAACAGGCCCAATATGGTTCGTCGCGGTGCGCCCAATGCCACCAGCAGCCCGATTTCTCCGGTGCGTTCGCTGACGGCAATGGTCATGATGGTGACGATGCCCACGCCGCCCACCAGCAGCGAAATGCTGCCCAGCGCACCCACCGCCATGGTCAATATGTCCAGGATATTCGACAGCGTGCGCAGCATGTCCTCCTGTGTGGTGATGGTGAAGTCTTCCCGGCCATGGCGCGCCGTGAGTGTGCTCTTGACCGCGGCCACGATGCTGGCGGCGGGCACGCCTTCTTCATACGCCAGGTCGATTTTCATCATGCCGTCGCGGTTGTACAGCTCCAGGGCGCGCGCAGTCGGAATGTAGGCGGCATCGTCCAGATCGACACCCAGAAACTGGCCCTTGGCCTCCAGTACTCCGATCACCCGAAACTGCAGGTTACCCACCCGCACCCGAGCGCCCAGCGGGTTCGCGCTGCCAAACAGTTCGGACTTGAGCTTGGAGCCCAGCACGACAAAAGCGCGGGCGTTTTCCAGTGCCTCATCGGGCAGAAACTGGCCAGTTTTCACCTTGATGCTGTAGACCTTTAGCATGTCGGCGCCGACTCCGTTCACCGTGGTGCGGCGAATACGTCCATTGCCACCGACCTCGGTATTGCCCCAGACACCGGCAGTCATGCCCGTGACGTGGGGCAGTGCGCGCAAGGCACGGGCATCGTCCAGCGTCAGGGGGCGTACCGAAGACGGTATGCCGGTGGGCGCTGGCCCCGACGTCTTGACCTTGCCGGGCGAGATGCTGGCAATGTTGGTGCCAAATTGTGTGAACTCGGCCAGCACAAACCGGTGGATGCCCTCGCCAATGGATGTCAGCAAAATGACCGACGCAATGCCCACGGCAATGCCCAGCAGTGTCAGGAAACTGCGCAGCCGCTGCGCGGTGACGGCACGCAGGGCGAGGCGGACGGCGTCGGGTAACAGCATGGTCTAGCGTTTGGATAGGGCTTGCACCGGGTCTAGCTGCGCGGCGCGACGCGCGGGCAGCACGCCAAACAATATGCCGGTCACCAGCGCCGTGGCCAGCCCGGCAAAAACGGCCCAATCCGGCGGATAGGCTGGAAATGTGGGATACAGCTGCCGGATCAGCGCGGCA
>CAJAVE010000230.1 GCA_903945325.1 uncultured beta proteobacterium
CCGGCAGACTTTGCTGTGACCATCGCGCGGTCATGCGTGTCGAAGCTATGGTTTCCATGGTCTGATGTGACCGCTATGGTGCAAACCCATTCGGAAACTCTACAACCGCTAAGGGCACGATGCCGAATGCCACGAACGGCTCGTAAAGGGCAATGAATTGGGCAACCCGTAAGCCGACCGTCGTGACCGGCTCTTCTGCGTCTCTACCGGGCATCGCCCCCAAATCAGACAACTTTTTCGGCAAAAAATATACGTCAAATCAAACTCTAGCCCCCGTGGAATATGCGCAACCAGCTACCAAAATAGTAGCAAACCGATGGCATCTCATGCCCGCCCCTCGGGCGCATTGCGCGCCAGAAACGCGCGCTGGTAGCGCTCCAGGCTGTTGACCGAGCCGCAGACGAACAGCGTGTCATCGGCGCGCAGCACAAAGGCGTCGCCAAACTCCACCAGCACTTCGCGCTCGCGCTCCACAGCCACAATCTTGGCGCCGGTGCGCTCCAGCACCTCGCAGCGCCACGGGTGCTCGCCCACCAGGTTGGCGGCGGTCACGCGGATGAATTTGACCCGGTTCTCCACATGGATGGTCTGCTCGCCCAGCAGGTGGTAGGCCAGAATCTGACCGGCCACTTGCCCCACCGAGATGGCAAAGTCGGCCCCCGAGCGGTACAAACGCGCCGTGTTGGGCGTGCGCAGCACGCGCACGATCAGCGGCACCTCGGGTGCGTAGTCGCGCACCACGGCGGTGGCAAAGACGGATTCGCTGTCATCGCTGAGGGCCAGCACCACGGCGCTGGCTTCGCGCACCTTGGCTTTGTCGAGGCTGGACCACTCCAGCACGCTGCCCACTACATCCACGCCGGGTGCAGCCATGCGGTCAATCACGGTGCAGGTTTCACCGGCGTCCTGCAGCATTTCAATCACCTTTTGTCCGACCGCCCCAAAGCCCGCCACCACAATCGGCCCGGCACGGCGGATCGGCATGGCCATGCGCTCTACCGCTTCCAGTTTGGCAGGCCCGCCCACCACTACGAGGATGGCACCGGGTTCCACCGTCGTCTCGGGCCCCTTGGATGTGACAAATGCGCCACCCAGCCATTGGCCGATGACCGACACGCCGTGTTGTTCACGCAAATGCAGGTCGCCCAGCCGCTTGCCGGCCAGCGGGCTGCCTGCGCGCACCCGAAACTCCGCCATGCCAACCTGGGTGCCCAGCAGGTGCATGCCTTCGGCCGGCGGGCTGATGCGCGTGCTGGCGCGTGAGGCCAGGGCTGCGCCCAGCACATGCGCGGGGGTGAACACTTCGGTGGCCCCGATCTGCACCATGGGCGCGCGGTAGATGGGGTCGTCTGCCAGTGCATAGAGCGCTCCCGAGAAGCCGTGTTCGCGCGCGAGCAAGGTGCAGGTGGCATTGGCATGGTCGCCGGCATTGAGCACCAGAGCGCGGGCCTCGTGGATTCGGCCGATGACAGTGGGGTCCTCACCCATCTTGCCAAACACCACGTTGTAGCCCCGGTCGCGCAGACTGCGGGCCAGCACCGCATCTTCTTCCAGAATGACAAAGGGGCTGTTGGCGGCGTCAAACTCCACCACCACCGACTCGATGGCCGGGCCATAGCGGTAGAACAGCACTTTGCCCGCCATAGGGGGCAACTCGTGTTGCAGGCGGACCTCAAACTTTTCTTCAAAGTAGGGCAGCACCAGCACCGGAAAGATGAGGAAAACCAGAAACTGCCCAATGAACGGCGTCACGATGACGAAGGTCGCCATGACCGGGTGGTTCCAGCGGTTGTCGGCCCCGTAGCCGGTGTTGGTCATGGTTTCGGACGCCCACTGCAGGCCTTGCAGGAAGGTGCGTGGTTGGCCTTCCAGGTAGTTCATGCCCGTCATGTAGAGCAGGCCCAGAACCAGCACGGCCAGTGGCATCAGGGTCAACAGGGTCAGGAGTCTGCGGGCGGAGCCCTTGGTTTTTGGTCGCATGGGAAGGGGTTGGCTATTTCGGCACAGCCTTAAGTATCACCCGGAGGGTTTCTGGGGGTCAAATAGAATGCGCCCACCACCGATCCGCCGGCTGGCAGCCACCAGAAAGCACGCGTTTGTTGCACTTCATCCCCTCTATTTCCATTCGCTGTCTGCCAATTGCGCGCACCGTGCTGCGCGCCTGCTCCGTGCTTCTGCTGGCTGGCAATGCGTTGCTGGCTCAGGCTGCAGAGTTGCGCGTTCTGACCCACGCATCTTTCGCCTTGCCCAAACCGCTGTTGGCCCAGTTTGAAAAAGAGGCGGGCGTTACGCTGCGCATCACCAAGGCGGGGGACGCCGGGGAAATGCTCAACAAGCTCATATTGACCCGTGCCAACCCGTTGGCCGATGTCGTTTTTGGCATTGACAACGTATTGGCGGGCAAGGCCGATTCGGCGAACGTGCTGGAGGTGTTTGATGGGCGTGTGGCACCTACGCCCATTACCCTGACCGCCAAGCTGGTGCCGGTGGACTACGGCTATGTGACGCTGAACTACGACAAGGCCTGGTTTGCCAGGAAGGGCTTGGCCCTGCCGCAATCACTGGAAGATTTGGCGCTACCCGCCTTTGCACGCCTGCTGGCAGTGCAAAACCCGGCCACGTCGAGCCCCGGCAACGCTTTTCTACTGGCCACCATTGGTGCGCTGGGCGAAGCCAAGGCATTCGACTGGTGGGCCAGAATGCGCGCCAACGGTGTCAAGGTGTCCAAGGGCTGGAGCGAGGCCTACTACACCGAATTCAGCCATAACGGTGGCGCGCACCCACTGGTGGTGAGCTACGCCAGCAGCCCGGCGGCCGAGGTGTTTTTCAGCAAAGCCAAGCTCGCTGAGCCGCCCACGGGCAGCCTCGCGTTCCCGGGCGCGGTGTTCCGGCAAATTGAGGGCATCGCACTGGTCAAGGGCGGAAAAGAGCGGGCGGTGGCCACCAAGTTTGTCGAGTTTCTGCGCTCGGCGGCGGTACAAAAAAGTTTGCAGACCGAGATGTGGATGTTCCCTGTGGACGCTGCTGTACCACGCGTACATGCCCTGCGCTTCGCCGTCGAGCCTGCAGCCTTTGACAGCCCCAGTGCACAAGATATCGCCGAAAGGAACGCCCAGTGGGTCCAGCGTTGGACCAAAGTGGTGTTGAAATAGTGTGCACTGAAAATTATGGTCGAATTCAGCTGTAGCCCCCGCGGATATTGCGCAAGCAGCTATGAAAAATAGAGCAAACTGGATGCTGGCAACGGTACCGCTGGCCTATTTGCTGGCGTTGCTGGTGGCGCCCGCGCTGCGTCTGTTGATGGAAGCTGGGCAGATCTCCGTGTGGGCTCCCTTGCAGGACGACTACTTGCGCTGGCGTCTGATTTGGTCGTTTCTGCAGGCAGCCCTGACCTGCGCGCTGGCGCTGGGGCTGGGTTTGCCGGTGGCGTGGGTGCTGGCGCGGTTTGAGTTTCGTGGTCGATCCACGGTGCTGCACGCCCTGATGCTGCCCTTTGTGGTGCCTACGCTGGTGGCGGCACTGGGCGTGCTGGCGTTGCTAGGGCCACAAGGATGGTTGACTGCCTGGGGCGGCCCCGATTTGCAGGGCAGCCCCTGGTTGCTGATTTACGGCAACCTGTTTTTCAACCTGTGCCTGGTGGTGCGCGCTGCCACCGAGGCATTGGGGCAGGTGAGTGCCTCCCGTGTGGCCGCAGCACGCACGCTGGGTGCCACGCCGTGGCGGGTGTTTTGGCGGGTGGAGTGGCCCGCCATTGCACCGTGGCTGATGTCGGCGCTGTGCCTGGTGTTTCTGTACTGCTTCTCGGGCTTTGGTTTAGCTTTGGTGCTGGGTGGGCAGGAATACGCCACCGTCGAGGTGGAAATTTACACACTGGTCGCCCACGAGCTGCAACTGGCGCAAGCCGGGTCGCTGGCACTGTGGGTGCTGGTTTTGACGGGAATGGTGGCATTGGTGTATGCCGCCATCGAGCGGCGTCTGTCCACGCCCACCCGTGCCGACGGGGTGCAGCGGCGCAGACCGCGTGGCGCTCGCCAGTGGTGCAGCGTGTGGGCGGCATTGGCCGTGCTGGCGGTGTTTTGCGCGGCACCCCTGTTGGTCATCGTGTGGCAAGCGGCGGCGGCGGGTAGTGCTGCCTGGAGCGTGCTATTGGACGAGACCACGCTGGCAGCCCTGTGGAACAGCCTTCGCTTCACGGTGCTGGCCGTCGCGCTGGCAACTGCCTTGGGGCTGGCCCATGCGCTGGCGGCACGCCGGTCGCTGTTGCTGCGCACCTTGGTCTTTTTGCCCTTTGTGGTGTCGCCGGTGATGGTCGCATTTGGCTTGCTGTTGCTCTATCCCCAATGGACCGCCAGTTTTGGGCTGCTGGTGTGTGCCTACGCTTTGTTGGCCTACCCGTTTGTTGCCAAGTCGCTGGCGACGGGTCTGGACAGCATACCGGTGCATCTGGTGCAAGCTGCGCGCACGCTGGGCGCGCCGCCCTGGCATGTGTTCTGGCGCATCACCATGCCCATGCTGCGGCCGGCTTTACGCCGGGGCATGGCGTTTGCGGCGGCGACTGCGGTGGGCGAGTTTGCGGTGACGCTGTTCCTATCGCGCCCGGAATGGGCTACGCTGACCACGCTCGTCTACGACCATCTGGGCCGGCCAGGAACGGCCAACCGCGATGCGGCGCTGGTGCTGGCGTGTTTGCTGATGGGGCTGGCCATGCTGGCGTTTGTGTTGATCGAGTGGACTAGGGATGCTGAGGCGTGTGCAACGGCAACTCAACCGTGAACGTGGTCCCAACACCCACCTCGGACTCTACGGCGATGCTGCCTGCCAGGGATTGGGTCACCAGCTTGTACACAATCGACAGGCCCAGGCCACTGCCGCCTTGCCCCATGCGGCTGGTAAAAAACGGATCAAAAATACGACTGAGAAATGCCTCGGGAATGCCGCAGCCACGGTCGCGAACCCGAATGCGCACCCGTTCCGGCATGGGCAAATCCACATCGATGAAGATGTCTCCACCCGGGGCATCCGCATAGCCGTGCACCATGGCGTTTTCGATCAGATTGGTCAGCACCTGACCCAATTCCCCTGGGTAGCCAGACATCTCCAGCTTGGGTGGAATATTGGTCGTGAGCACCATGGCTGCTTTGCTCAAGCGGGGTGACAGCAATACCTGGTTTTCGCGGATGACCGCATCCAGAAAATAACTTCTATGCCGGTTGGATGACTGGTCCACCGCGACCTGCTTGAACGAGCGCACCAGATCGGCCGCCCGCTCCAGGCTTTTGTCGATCAGCGATGCACCCTCCACGAAATCGTCTGCGCATTGGGTGATATCCGCTTTTGATACCTTGCCACTGTCCAGAATCAGCCGCATTTGCTGGGCCCGGAATACCAGGCTGGTTGCTGCCAGGCGCGCATTTCCGACGGGCGTATTCATCTCATGGGCGATCCCTGCAACCATGGACCCCAGCGCCGCCATTTTTCCGGCTTGCACCAGGTCGGACTGTGTTTGCTTGAGCTGCTGCATGGCGCGACCCAACTCTGCATTGGCATGCAAAAGGTGCTGCGTGCGTTCTTCTACCCGCCCTTCCAGAACCTCGTTGCTTTGCTTGAGCAGCGCTTCGCGTTGCAAAAGACTGCTGGCCATGGTGCGCAGACTGTGGTCCAGTGCATGGAGCTCCTTGATCCGGAACTGGCGTGGCGCAGGTGTATCTCCGCGCTCCAGAGACAAGGCGTCCTGACTCAGTTTTTCTGTGGCCAGGCTGAATTTTCTGGTGATCCAGATAAACAACGTGACGGCGATACCCAGCAATAAGGCAGTGCTGGCCATGCTCAACCATACGATGTTAAAAATGGGCTGGTACACCAGTGCTTCCGGGCGCATGACGATGACGCGCCAGTCCAGCACGCCAACCGAGATTCGGGCGCTGGACGCAAACCAGGGAGCCTCATCGACCGCAACAACGCCGGCTCCCGACGTTTCCATCTGGCGCATGGCTTCAATCGGAAGCATTGCACTTTGCCTGGCTTTCACACCATCCCTGTCGGCAATGATCTGCCCGTTGCTATCCACAATCAGGACCTGCACACCATCGATTAGTTCTGGTGCATTTTGTACCTGGCCGAGGCGGGCAAGGCTGATCTCCATGACCAGCAATTCGCCAGTGGTAATGGGTCCGGTGATGGCGATCATGGACCGGTCGCTCACAGCCGACAGAAAGATGGGGCTGATGCGCACCTTGTGTTTCTCGGACGAGCGAAACAGTTCACTTTGTGACAGATCAAGCCCCAAACGGCTGGTGTTGGTGGGCCGCATGCGGGTATTCAATTCTTCTCGCGGGTACACCAACGCAGCGACTCTTCCACTGCGGTCCAGGGTGTAGACGCTTTCGACTGCGTCATGGCTGTCAGCCAACTGCTGCATGATGGCCTGCTTCAGGGGCGCCACGCGTGCACCTTCACCCCCCATTTGCTGGACCGAAGCCTGGACGGCGGTCATGGGCCATGTCAGGGACCGCTGGGTTGACCGGGCTATGTTGTTCGCCAACGCTGCATTGAGCGAAATTTGTAACGCCTCGACCTGGGGAAAGAGATGAAATTTCGCGACCCAAAAAGTCAGGCATAGCTGGACGAGCACCACCACCCCAACGCTGCGCAGCAACAACAGGCGCAGGCTCAAAAGCCCGCGTTTTGGTGCAGTGGTGGGGCGAATCATGTCAGTCAATTTTTGCGAATGCACCATTCCTGACGACCCCAAAGTGCACCGCCCGGCTTGCATCGCCCATGGCATCGAGAAGAACCGGCCCCTGTACCCCATCGAATTTCCCCAAAGCCAGGATGGCCGATTTCAATTCGTCGGGTCGCTGCGATTGTTTCAGGCCAGCAATGAGCATGTTGGCGGCATCAAAGGCGAGTACTGCGCCAAAGCCTGGCTCTGCTTTGAATCGATTGCGGTAGGCCTGCAAAAAACTTTGAAATTTGGGAGCGGGGTCAAACCGGTCAAAGTATTGCTCAACCAGCATGCCCTCTACCGCTGCTCCGCCGAGCTCGATCAATCGCTCGGTAGACGCCCAGGCAGACCCCGCCATGCGAACCCCGGGGCTCAGCACGCTTGCCCGCTGTGCAATCAAGGCGCAGTCCACGGAGCTGGCGACAGTCAGGATCAATTGCGGCTTGTCAACCAACAGGCTTTTCGCGATGGCCGCGTGGTCTGGATTGTCCGTGGACTTAAACCGTTCCATGCGCACCACTTTGCCGCCCAAGCGGGTGAACTCTGCGCCATAGTGCTCACCCCAACTCTCGGTGTAGTCTGCATTGGCCATGTCCAAAGCGAGGGCCACGGTTCGCAGCCCTTGCCTGGAATAGTGGAATTGCGCGGTTGTTCGGCCATAGAAGGCTGCGTCGCCCACCGAGCGCAAGAAATAGTCATCCTTGCCGGACAACTTGCTGGTAATGGCGGTTGGTGCAATGAGCAGCAACCGGTTCTCCGTGGCCATTGGAGTGATTGCGACAGCAATGGAACTGGTGGATGGCCCAACAACGGCGACGACTGCCTGCCTTTTTAGCTCGTCCATTGCCAGCAGCGCCTGGGCATTGTTTTGCTGGTCATCCTGCTCAATCAGAAGCAGCTTTCTGCCACCAATCCCCCCGGCATCGTTGGCCGCTTCAACCGCCAGGAGTGCGCCATTTCGGTTGGCCGTACCCAAATCAGAGAATTTGCCGGACAGTCCGCCAATGAAACCGATCTTGAGTGGTGGAGTGGGGCCACACCCCGCGAGCCCGATGACGAACAATGCCGCGCTGAGAACAACCGTGGCTAAACGCAATGGGCCGCTGCGAAAACCGTTGAAAAAGGGGCAGGAAAACATGACGCAGCACTCCTGTTTTTTGATTGATGCCAACTAAAGCGTTTGTCCAATGCGACCATCAACTGGTTGCCGTGAATTCTGACATTACTTGCGAATCGGCGCAGGGACAACCGATACTTCAGCATGAACGAGGGCTGGAGTAGGATTTTGTCGTGCTTGAACTGAAAAACATCTGCAAAGACTGGCAGACGCGCGTGTTGCTGCGTGGCATTCACTTGCGCGTCGCTCCGGGCGAAACAGTGGCGATTTTGGGGCCGTCGGGGTCGGGAAAAAGCACGCTGCTCAAGATCGTGGCGGGTTTGGAGCCGTCGGACGGCGGCTACGTGCTGTTTGATGGGCAGGACATCACCCTGCTTGCACCTGAGCGGCGCCGATTTGCCTTGATGTTTCAGGACTTTGCCCTGTTCCCGCATCTTGATGTGCAGGACAACGTGGCCTTTGGGTTGGTGGAGCAGGGCGTGGGCAAAGCCAACGCCCGGGCACAGGCGTGCGCCATGCTGGAGCGCTTTGGCCTGCAGGCCTTTGCCCGCGCACGGGTGACACAGTTGTCGGGGGGTGAGCAGCAACGTGTTGCACTGGCCCGCGCGCTGATCACGCAGCCACGTGTGCTGTTGCTGGACGAGCCTTTTTCGGCGCTGGACACCGAGTTGCGCCTGCAACTGCGCGCCGAATTCTGCCAACGCATCGCCGAGTTCAATATCGCCACATTGCTGGTGACCCACGACGAAGCCGAAGCCCGCGCCATGGGCAGCCGTGGCTACCGGGTGGTGCAGGGTGGTTTGGAGCAAGCATGGTGATTATTTGTGTACGACTGTTATTTTTGCGAAATCGACATTTGCACTATTAAATCTTCAATAGCCTAGTCTTTATGCTCTAAACGCGGCAGGGCTTCTTGAATTATTGTGTACAAACGTACACAATACAAATGCCTATCAAACTTGTTGGTGGGTTCAACCATTCAAGGAGACCGCATGGCCGTCGCAAAAAAATCGTCAACACCGTCCGCTGCAGCACCCGCAACTCAGAAGACGCCTCGCGTTGCCAAAGCGAGTGCAGTCCACGAGCCGTCCATGCGCTTCTACCACTCAGAGGCGCTGCGCCAGAAGACGGATGAGGTCTTGAGCGCACTGGAGACGCACCCTGGACGCAAGAACCATGGTGAAGCCATGTCCGACCTGGTGTCAGACCTCATTGATGCGGGTATGGACTACTACTTTTTGAAAGCGCTCAAAGCGGCGGATGTGGGCTTTGTTGCAGAGCAATCTGCACGGCTGGGCATATCTGGTGCAGTCAAGTTGATCAGTTCGGTGAGCAGCAAGTTTCTGACCCGCATGGACCACGCCCAGCTGATGGTGGTTGCCACCCATATTCGATCCCTGGCGGTGGAATGAAACAGCCACATATTCACTTGTCAGACGTTCAGGGCCTGGGCCAACTGGTGGTGGATGCCACTCTGGGTGTGACAGGCATTGTTGAGGCGATGCACCACACCGTATTGGGTCTACCCATGCCGTGGGGCAAGGGCCGCCACAAGCCGCCGACAGGAGTGCATGGGGTGGTTTACCAAGGGCTTCAGGGTAGTAGTGCGCTGGTGTACCGGATGGTGCGCCGCGTCACGGCTGGGGTCGGGCATGGGTTGGACCGTGCGGTCGAATACTTTCACCCCGAGCGGGACCCGGCCCGCTCATCCAACGCCCGCAGCATTGCGGTGTCCATTTTGAATGGGGTGCTGGGCGACCACATGCAGGCACACGGCAACCCGCTGACCCTGGGCATGACCTGGCGGCAGGATGGCCGTGCGCTTGCGATCGGCCGCACGGCATTGGCTGCATCCATTCCCCATCCGTCGGGCAAGATACTGGTCATGCTGCACGGCCATTGCATGAACGAGTTGCAGTGGACGCGCAATGGGCACAACCACGGTGCGGTGCTGTCAGCAGCCAACGGCTATACGCCCCTGCATTTGCGCTACAACACGGGCCTGCATATATCGCAAAACGGTCGTGCACTGGCGCACATGCTGGAGGAACTGGTTGCCCAATGGCCCAACCCCGTACAGGAGATCTGCGTGGTGGGCTACAGCATGGGCGGTATGGTGGCGCGCAGCGCCTTTCACTATGGCGAAAAGGCGCAGCATGCATGGGTGCAGCATGTGCACAAACTGTTTTTTGTTGGAACACCGCAGCACGGCTCCATGGTCGAGCGGGCCGGCAATTTGATCGACAAGGCGCTGGAAGCCAGCCCGTATTCGCACGCGCTGGCACGCCTGGGCAAAATTCGCAGCGCGGGCACGACCGACCTGCGCCACGGCAATTTGATTGACGAAGACTGGCAGGGTCACGACCGCTTTGCCCATGCGCACGACCAGCGCCAGTTGTCGCAATTACCTGCCAACGTCAAGTGCTATGCCATTGCCGCCATGATTGCCAAAGAACCCAGCGCAATGTGGGGTCAGTGGGTGGGTGACGGCCTGGTGCCCGTGAAGAGCGCTTTGGGCAGGCACCGCGACCAGAACCGTGCACTGCATCTGCCTGCCGAACACCAGCGGGTGTTTTACGGGCTGAACCATTTGGCCCTGCTCGACAGCCAGGCGGTGTGTGACCAGTTGCAGGCGTGGATCAGCGCTTAAAAAATTTGCTGACCGGACTAAAAGGTTTCCCAGTCTTCATCGCCGCCCGCCGGGGTGGCCTTTGCCTTTGGCTGGGGCAGGGCGACCGGCTTGGCCATTGCA
>CAJAVE010000231.1 GCA_903945325.1 uncultured beta proteobacterium
CGTTGTCGGTGGCAATGACGTTTACGCTATAGCTGGCTTTGGCTTCGAAGTTGGCACTGGACAAGAGCGTGACTGCGCCGCTGCTGGCGTTGATGGCAAAGCTGGCAGCGTCCGCTCCACCCAGGCTGTAGGCCAGGGTCTGACCGGCATCCACATCGGTGGCCGTGGCGGTGTAGATCACAGTGCTGATTGCAGCGTTCTCCGCTACCGTGCCGGTGGTGCCGCTGGTGACAACTGGCGCTTCGTTCACATTAGTGACGTTGATGGTCACGGCCTTGGAGTTATTCAGTGCGCCGGTACCGTTGTCGGTGGCAATGACGTTTACGCTATAGCTGGCTTTGGCTTCGAAGTTGGCACTGGACAAGAGCGTGACTGCGCCGCTGCTGGCGTTGATGGCAAAGCTGGCGGCGTCCGCTCCAGCCAGGGTGAAGCTCAAAGTCTGTCCTGCATCTTCATCTGTCACCGTCGCGGCGTAGGCCACGGTGCTGATGGCTGCGTTCTCAGCCACGGTTCCGGTGGCAGCGCTGGTGATAACGGGGGCATCGTTGGCATTGGTGACGGTTATGGTCAGCGTCTGCACATCGGTGCCGCCCTTACCGTCGCTGGCAGTCACATTGACCACATAGCTGTTATTCGCATTGCTGTCGGTCGGAGCCTCAAAGTTCGGCGCCGCGCTGAGTGCCAGTGTGCCGCTTGTCGGGTTGATGGTGAACTTGGCAGCATCGGTGCCACCGGTGATCGAGAAGGTTACCGTGTCGTTGTTGCCGTCGGTGGCGGTTACCGTGGTTACCGCCGTGCTGTTCTCCGGCACGCTGAGCGTGGCCGTGGTTCCACCGGCGTTGCTGGTGATCACGGGGGCCACGTTGTTGCCGCTGGCCGTTATCGGGTTGAGGGTGAGGTCGGCGACCGTAACCGCTGTGTCGGCCCCTGCGGCCCAGTCTTCCGCTGCGGCCAGGTTGTAGGTCTGGGCACCGCTGGCGCTCAGGCCATCTTTGTCGATGCGCGTTACCAGGGCAGCGCGGTCGGTGCTGTTCAAGGTGACGCTGAAGCTGGTGTTGCTGGTGATCTCTACGTTGGGCGAGGTCAGCGTGTATGGTGTAGAGCCGCCACTGAGGGTCAGGGCGCCCACCACGATGTCGTTGGTCGCACCAGTTTTGTGGCTGAAACCGGTACCGGTCACGACCAGTACACCAGTAAGAGTGTCAAAGGTGGTAGAGGTAATGGTGGGCACCGCCACGTTGTTGACCGTGACGCCGTTGCCGGTGAGGTCTGCCACCACAACAGTCGCATCTGCGCCTCTGGCCCAGTCTTCTGCTGCGGCCAGGTTGTAGGTGGCACCGCCGGTGGAGATCGTCAGGTCTTTGTTGAAGAACAGGCCCAGTGCCGCCCTGTCCGCCGCGTTGAGGCTGACGTTGAATGCGGTGTTGCTGGTGATCTCGACACCGCTGCTGGTCAACGTGCGGGAGTCGCCGCCTTCGCCGCTGAGGCTGAGTTTGCTGACATCAATGTCGTTGGTAGCGCCCATGTAGCGCAGGAAACCGGTGCCGGTGACGCCCAGCACGCCGGTCGCTGCGTCATAGGTGGCGCTGGTGATGGTCGGGCCGATGACTTGAATGGCGTAATAGCTGATAGAGCCCGTGTCCGCACCGCCAGACACGGTGCCCAAATCCAGGTCAACCGCCGCATGGCCGTTGCTTGTGGGCGTGGCTGACCAAAATGACGTGGCAACCCAGTTGGGTGGTGCCACACCCCGGGCGGTGCCCCCGCCATTGCCGATGCCCGTGGTTGTGCCGTTGTAGGCATCCCAGATGGCCAACATGTCGTTGTAAGTGGCGTTGTCGGCTGTGCTACCGCTGGCCTGGCTGGGCGATGCCGTGCCCACTGCCGTGCCATTCTGGTAGTTGCCCAAGCCCTGGGGGGGTAGCGCATTGCCAGAGCCATCAATCGGCCCGCCGTAGGTAGGCAGGGCGAGCGTGACACCGTTGATGGTGGCGTAGCGGTAAGTGTCGGTGGTGCCGAACAAGCCATCCGCATTGGCAACGGTGGTGTTGACCACACCATTGATGTCGTTGTTGAAAACGGTGTCCGCCAAGTTATGGATAGACCAGTCGGCAGAGCCATTCGCAGTGCCGCTGCCATCGCGGTCCCAAAAGTAATACCAGTTGCCATCCACTTGCACCGGAAAAATCAGTTTGCCGTTGCCTGCACCCAGGTCAATGACCGCATCGCCTGCTACCGGGGTGCTGACGGTTAGCGCTGCGTTGGCTACCGCATCGGTGGTGGCTGCGTTGCCTGCTGCGTCTTTGGCAAAACCTGCGCTGATGTCCAGTGTGTCGGCGGGTGTGCCGCCGTAGCCACTAGTGGCTTCCAGTGCAGCACCTTTGGCCGTACTCAACACCACGGTCAGGTGGGTGCCGTCGGTGACGACCACAGAGCTGA
>CAJAVE010000232.1 GCA_903945325.1 uncultured beta proteobacterium
GTGCCCCAGAGTTGATCGAGCGGGTGGGTGGGCTGTCCGTCGCCGGGGCCGTAAATCCAGTCAGTAGCGGCTTGCATTTCAGAGCAGCGTGCAGCCACGGCGGCCACCTGTTGCGGCAAGGCCAGCGCCAGCTCGCGCCCCATGCCGGGGTAAGCCGCTGCCGCGCCGGTGAAGACAAAAGCGGTCTGGCCGGTGATGGAGGTTTCGCGAAACGCCACACCTTCGGGCACTGGGCCTCCACCCTCCAGCCAGCGCCGGGCCTGGGCACTGCGGCTGGCAAGTTCGGTAGCATCCGCAGCCACCACCACGATGCGGGCCGGGCCGTGAGTGGACGGCTGCCCGGCATCCAGAGCCGCCAAAGCCTGCGCCTTGTTCGCACCCGAAAACACATGCAAGCGGGCGGGTGCATCGGACAGCCACGCGGCCACGGTGCTGTCTTGTGCGCCTTGCAGACGCACGCTGGCAGGCGCGGCCTCCAGCACCGAGACCGACACTTCGGCAGTGCGTTCACCAAACCACGGTGTGGCCGGTGCGCCAAGATGTGGCCGTGCGCCATGGTGCAGTGACAGAGCAGCAGCAGCGACGTGCAGCAAGCCGTGTGCGGCGTGGGATTTACCCAAGGTGCTGCCCAGGTTGACAGCCGACACATCCGCGAAGGCATCGCCCAGTTGCAGCGCCGGGTTTTCCGTCACTCCGCCCTCAGCCGCCAGCGTGGCAAACACGGTGTCACCATCCCGGCGTGCGTCGTCCAGACGCTTGAGTGTCAACACCACGGCAGCATCGCCAGGCGTTGGTTTCAGCCCCAGTGCCGCCAGCGCAGCCAGGTGAACCGGTTCATGCGAGAGGTCCACTGCACCCACCAGCGCCGCGTCAATTTCACCAGCCCGCAAAGCCCGTGCGGCCAGGTGCAGCGCGCTGATGCCTGAAGCCTCTTCAGCCGACACGGTAAAGGCCGGACCCGCCAGGTCCAGCTGGCTGTTGATGCGGTTGGCCGGGATGTTGGGCATGGTGCCCACCACCCCGCCCGACTGCAACACCGGCACGATGCCATCACGCGCAGTGGTCAACCAGGCCGCGTCGCTGCCGTCATGGGCCAGCCGCCAGCGGGTGCCGTATCGCGCGACCTCGGCATCACAACCCATGCCCACCAGCACAGCGGTGCGCTCGCGTGGCAGGGTGATGCCCTGCGCCGCCTCGCGGGCAGCTTCAAGCACCAGCGTTTGTTGCGCCAACGACTGTTGCAAATCATTGGGCGGAAAACGCAAACCGGTCAAAGCGACATCCACCTTTTGGCGGGCTGCCGCATCGGCCTGGCCGGTGAACACGCTGCGGGCCAAGTCAGAGGCGCTATTGCCTTGGCCTACACGCGCACCGATGCCCACAATGGCCACCACGGCGGGCGGCAAAGATGCCGAAGATGTCGACATAGGGCTGGCAAAGTGGCGTGCTGCACTCTGTGTTTCTGCCAGTGATTCGACAATCAAATGGGCGTTGTTGCCGCCAAACCCAAAGGCGCTGATGCCTGCGCGTTGGGGTCCGGTCCAGGCCTCGGTTTGGTGCAGCAGCCTGAAC
>CAJAVE010000233.1 GCA_903945325.1 uncultured beta proteobacterium
AAGTTGCAACGGTGGGAGTTACGGAGAAAACAATGAGTCTTAGCAATCGCTTAGGGTTGCTGGGTCGCAAGGTGGGCATGATGCGCCTATTCACCGACGACGGGGACGCTGTTCCTGTTACGGTGGTAGACGTGTCCAACAACCGCGTGACTCAGGTTAAAACCCAGGAGAATGATGGCTACGTTGCCTTGCAGGTAACGTTCGGTGCACGCAAAGCTTCGCGTGTGACCAAGCCAGCCGCTGGCCACCTTGCGAAAGCAGGCGTTGAAGCCGGTGAAATTATTCAGGAATTCCGTGTTACCGCTGATGCAGCAGCCAAATACGCAGCAGGCGCCACCGTGCCGGTCGCTGATGTGTTTGCTGTTGGCCAGAAAGTGGACGTGCAAGGCACGACCATTGGTAAAGGTTTTGCGGGAACGATCAAGCGCCACCACATGAGCTCGCAGCGTGCGTCGCACGGCAATAGCCGTTCGCACAATGTGCCGGGCTCCATCGGCATGGCGCAAGATCCTGGACGCGTGTTTCCTGGTAAGCGCATGACGGGTCATTTGGGCGACGATACCGTCACGACCCAGAATCTGGACATTTTCCGCATCGATGAATCACGTCAGCTGTTGTTGATCAAGGGTGCAATTCCCGGATCGGCTGGCGGTTTTGTCACCGTGCGTCCCGCTGTCAAAGCGAAAACCGAAGCCGCGAAAGGAGCGAACTGATGCAGCTCGAACTCCTGAATGACCAAGGTCAGGCCACTTCGAAATACGAAGCCCCTGAGACCGTTTTTGGTCGCGCATACAACGAAGATCTGGTGCACCAGGTCGTAGTGGCTTTCCAGGCCAATGCCCGTCAAGGCACGCGCGCCCAGAAGGACCGTGAACAGGTCAAGCACTCGACCAAGAAGCCGTTCAAGCAAAAGGGAACGGGCCGCGCCCGTGCCGGTATGACTTCCTCGCCTCTGTGGCGTGGGGGCGGTCGCATATTCCCGAATATGCCCGACGAAAACTTCGCCCAGAAGATCAACAAGAAGATGTACCGCGCAGGTATGGCTTCCATCCTGTCTCAGCTGGCCCGTGAAGGCCGTCTGGCAGTTGTTGAGTCGCTCAAGGTTGATTCTCCAAAAACCAAGCCTCTGGCTGCAAAGTTCAAGGCGATGAATCTGGAGTCTGTGCTGGTGATCGCTGACGAAGTCGATGAAAACTTGTACCTGGCTTCGCGTAATCTGGTCAACATCCTGGTGGTGGAGCCCCGTTATGCCGATCCGCTGTCACTGGTGCACTACCGCAAGGTACTGGTAACCAAGGCTGCAATGGACAAACTCAAGGAGATGTTCGCATGAGCCACGGTCCTAATTTATCCAAGTTCGATGAAGGCCGCTTGATGCAGGTTCTGGTCGCTCCCATCGTGTCCGAGAAGGCCACCATGGTTGCAGAAAAGAGCAATGCAGTGACCTTCAAGGTGTTGCAAGACGCCACCAAGTATGAAATCAAAGCCGCTGTGGAAATGATGTTCAAGGTCGAAGTCAAGGGTGTGTCCGTTGTGAACACCAAGGGCAAGACCAAGCGTTTTGGCAAGTCCGTTGGTCGTCGCGACAATGTCCGCAAGGCCTACGTGACACTGATGCCAGGCCAAGAGCTGAATCTCGGCGGGGAGGCTGCGTAATCA
>CAJAVE010000234.1 GCA_903945325.1 uncultured beta proteobacterium
ATGAGACTGAGCGGACTGAATTCATGGGGTTCGTCAAATCCTCTGCGGAGTCACTGCTCGTCATCATCAACGACATTCTCGATTTCTCAAAGATTGAGGCCGGCAAACTGTCTATCGAGCAGGTGGCGTTCGACCTACGGCTTACGTTGACACACCTATTCAATCCGCTGGGCTCTGGCGCCAAGGACAAGGGGCTGCAATTCAACTGTGACATCGCACCCGATGTCCCACCCTGCGTATTGGGCGACCCGACCCGCTTGCGCCAGGTACTGCTCAATCTTGTCGGCAATGCAATCAAGTTCACGCAAAAGGGCAGGGTGGACTGCAGCGTCAGCGTAGTTGACCGAACCGCCAGCACCGTCACTTTGCGGTTTGCAGTTTGTGATACCGGTATCGGCATTGCGGCGGACAAACTCAGCACAGTATTTGAGGCTTTTGCGCAGGCGGACACTTCGACGACACGTCGCTTTGGCGGGACCGGGCTTGGCCTTTCAATTTCGACCCGGTTGGTAGAACTGATGAGGGGCCATCTGGATGTCCGCAGCGATTTGGGTAAAGGTAGTGTTTTCAGTTTTACCTTGACCCTGGATGTTGCGGAGTCGCTTCCTGTTAACCCAGCAGGCGATGCCATTTCCGACCGGCCGACTGGCAAGCTTAGCTTGCGCATCCTGCTGGTCGAGGACAACCCGATCAACCAGATGCTGGCCATGCGGTTGCTCGAAAAGTGGGGCCATTGCGTTACGCTTGCCGCCAATGGGCAAATTGCAATGGACACCATTGCCAATGGTGAGCGCTTTGAACTGGTGCTGATGGATATGCAGATGCCCGTGATGGGCGGCATCGAGGCAACCCGAAGATTGCGTTTGCTCGAATCTCAGAAAGGTTGGCCTGCCTTGCCAGTCGTTGCCATGACCGCTAATGCGATGGAGAGCGATCGCAAAGCTTGCATGGAAGCCGGTATGGACGACTTTCTGTCCAAGCCCATTGACCACGCTGCACTGGCTGCCGTTTTGGCTGCCTTGGATGGGGTGCGAGCGTGAGCCAGGGAGACGAATGGAAGTGGCGCGCATGCAATGCCGAAAAGGCCATTGACAGCACCAACGACGGCTATTGGGTGCTCAACGCTGACGGACGCTTCATGGATGTCAATCCGGGGTATTGCCGCATGGTCGGCTACAGCCGGGATGAAGTGATGGCTATGTCTATTGCCGACTTTGAGGCGGTGGCCACCATGCCGCAGATTCAGGCGCAGATTCTTCGCATCATCCAAAAGGGCCATGCGCGCTTCGAAACTCGGCATCGGCATCGTAACGGTCATTGGATTGACCTGGAAATCACCGTCACCGGAGTGGACCAGCGCTATCTGGTTGCCTTTTTACGTGACATCTCGGAACGTAAGGCGGCCGACCTGGCCCTGCGAGAGCTGACGCGCGCAGCCGAGGCTGCCAATCAGGCGAAGAGCGATTTCCTGGCGAACATGAGCCATGAAATTCGTACGCCCATGAACGGTGTCATTGGACTGACCGATTTGTTGCTGGAAACGCCGCTGGAGTCCGACCAACTTGAGTACCTCACAATGGTCCAGGAATCGGCTAAGTCGCTGATGGCCATTTTGAACGACATGCTTGATTTTTCCAAAATGGAGGCTGGAAAGCTCAGCCTTGAAGCCGCTTTGTTTTCTCCGGCTGCGGTAATTTCCGAGTCGGTCAGGGCGATGTCGAAATGGGCCGAAAAGAAAGGCCTGGCTTTGGTTTGCCACATCGACCCCGACACGCCATCGCAGGTGTGTGGCGACGCCGGGCGGTTCGGCCAGATTCTGCTAAACCTCTGTGACAACGCCATCAAATTCACGACCTGCGGAAACGTCACGGTGCGTGCGCGGGTTACAGCCGTGGAAGGGGGTGCGCAAGAACTGCACCTGTCGGTCAGCGATACGGGCATAGGCATTGCACATGACCAGCAGCAAAGCATATTTCAGGCGTTCAGCCAGGCTGACAACTCAGCCACGCGCCGCTTTGGCGGTACCGGTCTGGGCTTGGCGATTTGTACGAAATTAGTAGCCCTGATGGGTGGACGCATCTGGGTTACGAGTGAGCCCGGACGGGGTAGCGCGTTTTACTTTACGGTGCGTGTCAATTTGCTACCTGCCGGGCAACACCCTGCGCAATAGACAGCAGTTGAGCAAAAGGAATAGGTTTGGTGAGCACTTCAACGCCGGGTGGCACACCACCGCGGGCTTTGACTTCATCCGCGTCCAGACCACTGACCACGACCATTTTGGTTTGTGCCATTTCAGGGGATTGGTTTAACACCC
>CAJAVE010000235.1 GCA_903945325.1 uncultured beta proteobacterium
GACAGATCGATCAGATCCGTTATGGACGCTAACGGGGGCAGCAACGGCTTGAGTGCGTTGACCGACTCAACCGATAGCGTGCCCAATTGCAGAGAAATCTCGTTTACCCAATCAGCGGCGAGTACGCCAGGCCCGCCGCCATTGGTGACGATGGCCAGCCGCTTGCCGACGGGTCGGTAGCGTGATGCCAGGCACTTTGCGGCGGAGAACAGGGCTACAAACGAGCGCACGCGCACGGCACCAGCGCGGCGCAGGGCGGCATCGAACACGTCGTCGCTGCCCACGATGGCGCCGCTGTGCGTTTGTGCGGCTGCGTTGCCTGCCGCCTTGCGGCCCGCCTTGAGCACAACCACGGGCTTGGCATTGGCGGCAGAGCGCAAGGCACTCATGAAACGCCGTGCGTTGCAAATGCCTTCCATGTAGACCACGATGCTGTGGGTTTGCCCGTCATTGGCCAAAAAATCCAGCGCTTGCGAGATATCGACCGAGGTATGGGGCCCAAGGGATATGACAGACGAAAAGCCCACGCCATTGCTACGGGCCCAGTCCAGCATGGATGAAGTCAACGCCCCAGATTGCGACACCAAAGCCAGGGAACCTTTGCCAGCCAATGGCCCCGCTGCCGAGGCGTTGAGTTGCAATTGCGGCCGTTGAATACCCAGCGAATTCGGTCCCAGCAGCTGGATGCCTTCACGCCGGGCAATTTTTTTCAGTTCGCCAGCCAATTCGGGCGGGATTCCGCTGGAGATCACCAGCGCAGCTTTGCACGCCATACGGCCCGCCAGCTCCAGCGCGGGCGCAATATCATTGTGCGCCAGGGCAATGATGGCCAGATCGGCCTTGGTTTGTGCCAGGTCGGCCAGGGTGCCGCTGGTCTGGATGTCCAGAAACTGCAGGGTTCCAGTGAACCGCTGGGCGCGCAGGGCTTCAATCAGGGCCTGGGCCTGTGACGTCTGTGTGTCGGGTTCATCCAGTCGTCCGGCAAATACAACAACGGATTCCGGGGTGAAGAGGGGAGTCAGGTAGTGCTTATCCATAGAGGCTCTCTAGTCGGCGCCAATCAGCACCTTCACGTGGGCAGCAACGCTGCGGGCCAGAGGGCTGAGCACATAGCCGCCCTCCAGGCATGAAATGACGCGCCCTTTGCAGTGGCGCCGGGCCACCGCCATGAGCTGCTGGGTAACCCATTCGTAGTCGGCTTCGACCAGGCCCAGGTTACCCATGTCGTCTTCGCGGTGGCCATCAAAGCCGGCAGAAATATAAATCAGCTCGGGCGCAAAGGCGTCCAGCGCCGGCATCCAGTGCGTAGTGACCGCGTCCCGGAACTTTTCGCTGCCCGAGCGCGAAGGCAAGCCTACGTTGATCATGTTGGTGCCTGTGGCGTTTTCGCCGGAGAACGGGTAGATGCCCTGCTCGAAAATGGAGCACATCAACACACGCTCATCACCGCGAAAGATGTCTTCACTGCCATTGCCGTGGTGCACGTCGAAATCGATCAATGCCACGCGCTGTATGCCATGTGTGGTGAGTGCGTGCCGTATGCCGACCGCGATGTTGTTGAAGAAGCAAAAACCCATGGCGGCACCCCGCTCGGCATGGTGCCCGGGTGGGCGCACGCAGCAAAACGCAGTCGGTGCATCACCCGCCACCACCAGATCGGTGGCGTGCACCACAGCACCGGCAGCGCGCAAAGCGGCTCGCACGGTGAACGGGTTCATCTCGGTATCCGGGTCCACACGGTGGTAACCCTCGGTGGGAGAGGCATCCATGAGCTCAGCCACATAGAGGGAGGAATGCGCGTGGGCCAACTGCTCAGTCGTGGCCAGTGGTGCATCAATGGGGTGCATGTAGTCCAGCAGACCCTTGACCAGCAGCAGATCATTGATGGCGCCGAGTCGCTCGGGGCACTCGGGGTGTTGGGGCCCCATTTCGTGGCGGGCGCAATCGGCGTGGGTGATGTAGGCGGGCAACATAGAGGTCTCCAGAGTCGGTTCAAGCGACTTCAGTCAAAACCTGGCGACAGTGTAGGGCGCCTTGTTTACGGTTGTCTTGACTTAAAGCAATTTAAAGTAAAAACGCCTCCAGCCCCCGTTAAATGGGCGAGAGGCGCTATGAAAAAAGCAGCGTAATTGCTGCGGACGCCAACTTACATGCGCTCAAAAATGGCGGCAATGCCCTGGCCACCGCCAATGCACATGGTCACCAGGGCGTAACGGCCCTGAATGCGCTGCAATTCATACAGGGCCTTGACAGTAATCAGTGCACCGGTGGCACCGATGGGGTGTCCTAACGAGATACCGGAACCGTTCGGGTTGACTTTGGCAGGATCAAGCCCCAGGTCTTTGCTCACAGCGCAGGCTTGGGCGGCAAACGCCTCGTTGGCTTCAATCACATCCATATCGTTGACCGTCAAGCCGGCACGCTTGAGGGCGAGTTGACTGGCTGGAACCGGGCCAATGCCCATGTATTTCGGATCCACCCCGGCGTGGGCATAGGCTACCAGGCGTCCCAGCGGCTTGGCACCACGGGCCTTGGCGGCTTCGGCCTCCATCAGCACCACGGCCGCAGCAGCGTCGTTGATGCCAGATGCATTGCCCGCAGTCACCGTGCCGTTTTCCTTCAGGAAAGCGGGTTTCAGTTTGGTCATGTCGGCCAGAGTGCAGTTGGCGCGGAAATGCTCGTCCACCGCGTAAGCCACATCTCCTTTTTTGCTCTTCAGGATGACCGGCATGATCTGGTCCTTGAAGTAACCCGCCTCGGTGGCACGCTGGGCGCGGTTATGGCTTTCCACGGCCAATGCGTCCTGGTCTTCGCGGCTGATGCCCCATTTGGCGGCGATGTTTTCTGCCGTAACACCCATGTGAATGGTGTGGAAGGGGTCATGCAGCGCACCAATCATCATGTCGATCATCTTGGTGTCACCCATGCGGGCGCCCCAACGCATGTTGAGCGACGCAAAGGGTGCGCGGCTCATGTTTTCGGCACCGCCACCGATGGCGATATCGGTGTCACCCAGCAAAATGCTCTGGCTGGCTGAGATGATGGCTTGCAGGCCCGATCCGCACAGGCGGTTCACATTGAAGGCCGGTGTGCCTTCTGCACAGCCGCCATTGATAGCCGCCACGCGCGACAGGTACATGTCTTTGGGCTCGGTGTTAACCACATGGCCAAACACGACATGACCCACATCTTTGCCTTCCACGTTTGCACGTGCCAATGACTCACGAACCACCTGGGCGGCCAGTTCGGTCGGGGGAATGTCTTTCAAACTGCCGCCAAAGGTGCCAATGGCGGTGCGCACAGCGCTAACTACAACTACTTCACGGGTCATGGGGTCTCCTGTTAGTAAAAAAATAGATCTTCGGAGTGTGAACCCGTTTCTCTACAGCGGGCTGACACGCGCTGAGTCTCTGGAGAATTCGGTTTCATCACTGGCCACCGCTCACGCGCCCAAACGATGCTTGTAACCTTGCTCGGGTCACGAATGTTGATGGTTGTGATGCAATCCTTCCCTCATTCTGCTGTTTTTGCGCCACAATTGATTTAAATCAAACGTCTTGACCTAAGCCTACCTATTTGGCTGGCTGCGCGGGTTCCAGCGTGATCCGCAGACGGTTCGAATTTGTTCAATTCGGCACGAACCCCAGCGCGGATGCCACCATTTCCCGAAGCGATGCACCGGTGGGAATGCCGTAACCCTGGGGAAATTCCGGCTGCGCTGCAGTCAAGGCACGCCCCCTTGCACGCCGACTCCATCGTTACATCTAATTACAAGTGCCTACGCATTCATTCTGTACGTGGCAAGCAAAGCCCCACTAAAGCACTCAAGCGCTGTGCCCCATACGCAACCTTCGGCGCCAATTTGCATCGCGAGAAAATTGATCATGTCAAACAGTGAGCGCAGAATGTGCCGGTGATTCGGGCCAATCCCGCGTCCACATTGAAAATGTCCGCTGAATTCCGTTGCATTCATCCAAATCTATATTTTGTAGGTGCAGATCGAGTTTCCGTTTTATGCGGCAGCAATCCAAAATTGCCAAGAAATTACTGAGAAATGACCGGAGAAGAAACGTGAAAAAAACATGGCTGAAATGGGGTTCCGCTTTGTCAGTGCTGCTCGCTGTGGCGGGTTGCGGCGGTGGGGGCGGAGGCAGTGCCGCGGGCGCTGGAACCGACGTCAAGGGGGCTATCGCTGCAGCCAGTTCAGTCGCGTCCAACGACACGGCAATCAGCACATCGGCGCCGTTCATCGTGATCCAGACTGGTGCGGGCGTGCCGGCCGTTTCGGTGAATGGTGCGCCCAAAGTGAACTTCACGGTGTTTTCCGATGGCAAGGTCAAGACCGGTCTGACCGCAGGCAACGTGAGCCTGGCCATTGCCAAGCTGATCCCTGGAAACACCGCTGGCGACGCCGATGAGTGGGTAAGCTACATCTACCGCAAAGAGACGGCCACTACAGGCGTTGGACCCAACGGGAAAGCGGTGCTGGCGTCTGCCATGCAGGCCACAACCGATGGGAAGCAAACCGATGCCGCCTTGCTGGCAACGCAATTTGTTTACAACCCTGACGGTTACTACACCTACACATTTAAGACCAACATTACCGACCCCTCGCAGACGAACGGCGTGGTGTTCGAACCCAATCGGACGCACCGGGTTGCCATTCAGCTCAGCTATGTCAATGGGTCGGGCGAAAGGGTTCTGGTAAACCCTTATTTTGACTTCACGATTGACGCCGCTGGCAAGTCGGTTCCTGTGACCGACGCCAACAAGACGCGCAAGATGACCGATGTTGCATCCTGCAATGGTTGCCACGAAAAGCTGGCACTGCATGGCGGCGGGCGAGTTGATACCCAGTATTGCGTCATGTGCCACAACCCAGGAACGACGGATGCCAACAGTGGCAATAGCCTGGATATGGCAACCATGACCCACAAGATCCACGCGGGCAAACTGCTGAACAAGGGCGGCGAAGATTACACAATCTGGGGGTACCAAAACAGCAAGCACAGCTATGCTGAAGTCGGGTTTCCCCAAGACCTGCGTAACTGCACCAAGTGCCACAGTGCTGCAAATCCTGCCACCCCCCAAGGCGACAACTGGAAGAACAAGCCGACCAAGGAAGCGTGCCTGACCTGCCACGCCAGCAGTATTGGCTCCGCATGGGAACTCACCCACAAAACCTATGCGGCCAATCTCATTGGCGCCGCAGCACCGGCCACCGCACTGACCAATCCGTTCTGCGCCGGTTGTCATAACGTTACTTCCGAGGTGTCCCCCGAGCGCGTCCACTGGAATCAGAACGAGGAAAACGCAGCCAAGTACAAGATGAACATCGAGAGCACCACGTACGATGCAGCAGCCCGCAAAGTGACGGTCAAGTACTTCCTGTCAGACCCCACCAAAGGCAACGCTGCCTACAACCTGGTGACCTCAGATTGCACGGTAACTACGACCGTAACTTGCGCCAACACGACCAAGTTTGGCAACCTGCGCTTCTACGTGACTTATCCAACCATGGTGGGACAGTCCACTGTGGTGACCGAGTACTCCAGCTACAACAACGGCGGCAGTGGCGCCAATGTCTATGCCTACAAAGGTGCTAACGACGGCTCAAACCACTAC
>CAJAVE010000236.1 GCA_903945325.1 uncultured beta proteobacterium
CACCTTGGAAAACGAGCCCAGGTAGATGCAGCCATCGGGGTTGCGGGCGGTCAGCGGTGCGGGTGGCTCTTTGTCAAACCACAGGTCACCATAGGGATTGTCCTCAACCAGCGGCAGGTCCAGCTCGGCGGCCTTGGCCACCAGCGCGGCACGGCGCGCCTCGCTCATGGTGCGTCCGGTGGGGTTCTGGAAATTGGGCAGCACGTAGAGGAAGCGCGCCTTGTCGGCGCCATTTCCTACTTTGCGCGTCAAATCCGCAATGTCCACGCCTTCATCATCGCTCGCCACACTGTCGATGGCGGGCTCCATGGGCGTGAAGGCCTGCAGGGCGCCCAGGTAGGTGGGCGTTTCGACCATCACGCGACTGTCGGCGTCGATCAAAATCTTGGCCACCAGGTCCAGGCCCTGTTGTGAGCCGGTAGTGATCAACACCTGGGCCGGGTCTACGTCCCACGGCAGGCGGTCGGCCACCATCTGGCGCAGGGGTGCAAAGCCTTCACTGGCGGCGTACTGCAGGGCTGCTTGCGGCTCGGTGGTCAGCACCTGGGTACAGGCCGCGGTGAATTCGGCCACCGGAAAGGTCTTGCTGGACGGCAGTCCGCCGGCAAAGCTGATGATGCCGGGCTTCTCGGTCACCTTCAGAATTTCGCGGATGACCGAGGGGTTCATCCTGGCGGCGCGGCGTGCCAGGGTCCAGTGGGTTTGGTTCATGTCAGTCCTTTTTTATCCGGGTTATCAGGGGCGTTTGCCGTAGGCTTTTTCCACCAGGGCCACGCGCAGTTCATAGTGTTCGTACCATTGTGCCTTGCCGGTTTCCTGTGCAACGCGGTGCTCGGCGTCGGCACGCCAATGGGCAATGGCCTCCAGGCTGGCCCAGTACGACACGGTGATGCCAAAGCCGTCTGCGCCGCGCGTGCTTTCGACTCCCAGGTAGCCCGGCTGCTGCTGAGCCAGTTCGACCATGCGCTCGGCCATGTGGGCGTATGCGTCCACACCGGTTTCGGTGCGCAGCGACGAAAAGATGACTGCGTAGTAGGGCGGCTCGGGCAGAGTGGCAAAGGTGGGGTGCGTCATCGTATTTTTGCGTTTGCGTTTGCGTTTGCGGGGGCGCTGGCGAATCGTTTGCCAATGAACACCGTGGCCACAACGGCCAGCGCAAACCCCAGTGTGACAGTTTCCAGCGGTTCCCCCAATAGCGGCACGGCCGCCAGAATACTCAAAAACGGTTGCAGCAGCTGCGTCTGGCTCACTTTAAGCGCGCCACCAATCGCCAGGCCGCGGTACCAGGCAAAAAAGCCGGCCCACATCGAAAACACACCCACATAGCCCAGTGCCAGCCAGGCCGAGGTGTTGACGCTGTGCGTGGGCCAGGTGAGCAAAGCACCCGGCAAGGTCAGCGGCAGTGCCATCACACACACCCAACAGATGACCCGCTCGGCCCCCAAAGAAGGCGTGACCTGCGCGCCATACACATAGCCCACGCTGGCCGCCACCACAGCACCGACCAGCAGTGCATCGGCCCACTCCAGCCCAAAGTCATGGCTCTGGGTGGACGCGCGGACCAGCGAAAACACCACCACCAGCCCGCTGCCCAAGGCTGCGCAAATCCAGAACCCCAAGCGCGCCCGCTGGTGCAGCACCAGGGCCGCAATAGCGGCGGTGGCCAACGGCAGTAGCGCCGTAATCACCGCCGCGTGACCGGAGGTGACATGCCGCAAGGCAAAACCCAGCAACAGCGGGTAGCCCAGGGCGTTGCCCAACAGTGCCAACGCCAGTGGCTTGCGCTGTGCGGGTGTGGGGCGGGGTGACTGGGTGACTACTAAAAACACCAGCGACAGGGCTCCGGCCAGTGTGGCACGGCCAAAGGTCACAAACCACGGCGACAGCTGGGGCGCATCGGCCGTGCCGGTGGCCAGGCGCGTCATGGGCAGGGTCACCGCGAAAATGGCCACGCCTAGCACCCCCAGCCACAGGCCCAGGCGTTCGCGCTGGGCGTTCATAGCGCTGCCATCCAGATAGCAGTAGCCACCAACACCAGGGCCATGGCCTGGTTGAACAGCCGCAACCTCAGTCCCGAGCCTTCGGGGCCGCGCAGCCAGTCGCGCAGCAGCGAGCCCATGGTCGCGTACAGAAAATTACTGGTGAAGGCAAAGCCCAGCATGGTGGGTACGACGATGGCCAGGCGCTGCCCAGTGTCGGCGCGCCCGGCGACCCAGCCACTGACAATGGCCAGGGCCAGCATCCAGGCTTTGATGTTGACAAACTGCAACGCCACGCCTTGCCAAAAACCCACTGACAGAGCGGCGGCGCTGGCCTCGCTGAGCTGGCGTGCCTGGCTCAGCTTCCAGGCCAGCCACAGCAGGTAGGCCACGCCCACCGCCTTGACCGCCCAGGCCAGCAAGGGCACCGCCAACACCATGGCACCCAGGCCCCAGGCGCAGATCAGCAAGAGCGCACTCCAGCCCAGAGGCACGGCGCAGACAAACGGCATAGCCCGGCGCAGGCCGCCATTGGCCGCCAGTGCGGTCGAGAGCGTGGTGTTGGGCCCCGGCGTGAAACTCATCGCCGTGGCCAGCACCAGTAAAGCCGTAAATTCTTGCCAAGTCATACTCCAGACTTTATAGTTGAAAGCAACACAGTACCAGTACAGTTTATGGTTGATTGATTTGAACTGTATGGCAAGTTAAGGCAGCACACCATGTTGATGAAAACCGCATCCCAATCGCTCGCCGAGCAGTTAAGCACGCGCTTCGCCGAGCGTATTCGCACGCGGTTGTTGGCGCCCGGCGCGCGCCTGCCGTCGGTGCGCCAGTGTGCGCAGCAGCAGGGTGTGAGTCCGTCCACCGTGGTGGCTGCCTACGATCAGTTGCTGGCGCAGGGCTTGGTGGAGGCACGCAAAAACCGCGGGTTTTATGTGCGAAAAATGGCTGCAGGCCCCGTGGAATTTGCGCAACCAGCTATCAAAGTAGGAGCATTTCAGGCATCCGGCAGCAGCTTTCAGGCACAGCATGTGCCGGTGAATGCCACGGCACTGATACGCGCCATGTTTCACCGCAGTTCCGAGTTGCCGCAGCCCGGAATGGGGGCCTTTCCGCCCGATTGGCTGGAGACCAGCTTTCTGCCGGCGGCGCTGCGCAAAGTCACCAGCGGCCCTGCGCTGCAATCGTTCTCGCTGCAGTATGGCGAGCCGGCGGGCGATAGCGGTCTGCGCCAGGCTCTTTCGCAAAAGCTGGTGGCCTGCAACGTACCGGCCGCACCCAGTCAGATCGTCACCACCGTGGGTGCCACCCACGCGCTGGACATTGTGAGCCGCACCTTGCTGCGCGCAGGGGACTATGTGATGGTAGAGGAGCCCGGCTGGGCCATCGAATTTGCCCGACTCAGTGCTTTAGGCATGCGCATCCTGCCGGTGCCGCGCCGTGCCGACGGGCCGGACCTGGAGGTGATGGCCCGCTATTGCGAGTTGCACAACCCGAAGCTGTTTGTGAGCGTGAGCGTGTTCCACAACCCCACCGGCTACTGCCTGACGCCGGGCAGCGCCCACCGCGTGCTGCAGCTGGCCAATGCCCACCACTTTTACATCGTGGAGGACGACACCTACAGCCACATTGCGCCCGACCATGCCACGCGCCTGTGCGCACTGGACGGCCTGCAGCGCACCATTTACGTCAGCGGTTTTGCCAAGATCCTGGCGCCCGGATGGCGGGTCGGCTTTCTGGCGGCACCACCAGCACTGGTGGAGGCTTTTATCGACACCAAGCTGCTGGCCACCCTGACCACACCGGCCCTGCTGGAAAAAGCGCTGGCCTGGTGCATAGACCAGGGTCAGCTGCGCCGCCACGCCGAGCGCATCCGCACCCGGCTGGACCAGGCGCGTGCGCGCAGCGTCAAGCTGGCGCTGGCCCACGGTTGCAGCTTTGCCGCGCCGCCCGCCGGCCTGTTTGGCTGGGTGGAAACCGGGGTGGATACCGACGCGCTGTCGCAGCGCATGCTGGATGCGGGTTATCTGCTGGCCCCCGGCGCCTTGTTCCATGCCGAGCGCCAGCCCAGCACGCTGATGCGCATCAACTTTGCGACCACGCAAGAGGCGCAGTTTTGGGCGGTATTTGAAAGGATACGGGCAGAGCAGTGACGTTGAACCAGATGCCATCCACAGACCGACCTGGCCCATTCGACTCCCAGCATAAATTGATTGCTGCAGTGTCGATTGCCCTGCCTGCCACGCATCAATAGGGTGAGCCAAGGCAATCCGCTGCTGGCTTGTTAACCTTTCTACCTGGAGTACCTCATGCAATTCATGCTCATATTCAGTCAGCCCACCGAGGAATTTGCCAAGGCTGCCGATCCAGCGCAAGCCGGTGCCTATTTTGGTACCTGGAAGGCTTACATTGGTGCCATGGCGCAAGCCGGTGTCATCGTCAACGGTCACGGATTGATGCCGCCGAAAACCTGCACCATGGTGCGCCTGCGCGACGGCAAACGGCAGGTTCAGGACGGCCCGTATGCCGATACCAAAGAGCACCTGGGTGGCTACTTTGTGATCGAGGTGGCTTCTCAGGACGAGGCGCTGGAGTGGGCGGCACGATCACCGTCCAGCAGTGTCGGACACACCGAAGTTCGCCCGGTACTGCCACCACAAGCTTGATGGACGCCAGTCAGCAGGCCGCGGTTCAAGCCGCACGGCACTCTTATGGCCGTCTTTTGGCCACCTTGGCGTACCAGTGGCGAGACATTGCGGCGGCTGAAGACGCGTTGGCCGAAGCCTTTGCCGCAGCACTTGCACACTGGCCGCACACGGGTGTGCCACGCAGCCCCGACGCCTGGCTAACGACCGCCGCCAAGCGCAACCTGCTGAGGGCCGCACGTCACCAGCGCGTGGTGCTGGATCCAGCCGTAACTGTTCTTTTGGAACAGTGTGAGACCAGCGACGGCACTGAATCCAGCACCATCCCGGACGAGCGCCTGCGCCTGATGCTGGTGTGCGCACACCCAGAGATCGACGCTGATGTGCGCACGCCTTTGATGCTGCAAGTGGTGCTGGGACTGGAGGCCCGCCAGATCGCATCGGCACTGCTGCTCAAGCCCGCGACCCTGGCACAGCGCCTGGTGCGGGCGAAAACCCGGATCCGCGAAAGCGGTTTGCGTTTTGAGTTGCCCCAGGCCGAAGACCTGGCCGCTCGCAGTCACGCCGTGCTGGATGCGGTGTATGGCGCTTACACGCTGGGCTGGCACCATACCGCGCTGGACTCACCCAGCACACAGACCGAACTGGCTTCAGAAGCCCTCTATCTGGCCGAGCTTTGCGCAAGCTTGCTGCCCGCCAAATCGCCTGCCAGCGCCGAGGCGTTGGGCCTGCTGGCCTTACTGTGGTTTTGCGAGGCCCGCCGCGACGCCAGTCTTGGCCCCGGCGGGGAATTTGTCCCCTTGCATCAGCAGGACACCGCGCGCTGGAATATCGCTCAAGTGGGGCTGGCCGAAACCACGCTGAGGCAGGCCTTTGCGGTGGGCTCGCCCGGTCCCTACCAACTCGAAGCCGCCATCCAGTCCGCTCACTGCGAGCGCCTGCGCGGCGAAGCGGTGCCATGGGAAGGCATCGTCCTGCTCTACGAACAACTGCTGGCAATGGCCCCTACCACCGGTGCGCAATTGGGGCACGCAGTGGCCGTCGCCGAGAGCCTGGGCGCAACTGCCGGGTTGAATTTGTTGCAGCACTTGTCGGTAGATACCCTTGTCAGTTGTCAGCCTTATTGGGTGACGCGTGCTCACTTGCTGGCGCAAACCGGAGCGCTTGTCGAGGCCGAAAGCGCGTATGCCCGCGCCATTGGTCTGACCGAGAACCCGGCGATTCGACGGCACCTGATGGAGGTGATGGGCAGGCTGTGTGCAATAGCGTGATTGCTACCTGCTGGCCCACGGCGCCCTGTTACGCGCGGAACGGCAGCCCAGCACGCTGATGCGCATCAACTTTGCAACCACCCAGGATGCGCAGTTCTGGGCGGTGTTTGAGAGGATGCAGGCGGACTAATGAAGTGGAGCAGCGAGTGCAGCACCAGCCGTTAAGAAGGTGAACTTGGTAGAAACCATATTGTTCTGGCTCGAAATATTGGATCGAATTTTGGCATCAGTTGAATCTGACAATGTGCGCTCGCGGCTGTATTTTGCCGTCCATTTTCCTGCAGCGCTATTAACATAGAGATTGCTGTAGTTGCCTGCATGAACTGTGTACACAATGTCGGCAACTATCTCAATACTGCCCTCCGCGGTGGATTGTGCCTTCCATTGGATGGTCCCTGTTAATTTCAACTGGTTGTCGTGCCATACTTTGGCCTCTCCAGAGGTTCCCGCCTTGAGCGGAAAGGACCACAAGGTGCCAGACAATTTCTTGAACACAACCTCACCCACTCTGACCTGCAACACTGCACCATCCTTGCCAATAACATCGCCGGACGAGTAAACCGTTTTATCGACTCCTGCTTCTATAATTTTCACCTCGTCGCTGCTTGTTGTATTGCCGGTCAACGAATCCTTGGTCACCAAGGTGCCGATCACTTTTCCAGGCTGACGTTCTGTAGGCGCTGCAGTCGCAGAAATGGGTTCGGGGGATTTATCAGCAACTTGCGGGGCATTGACCAGCGATAGCGCTGGTTCTGGCGCGGTGCCAATGGACAACAAGAAAAATTTGGTGTCAACCAAATTGACCGGATTGGAAGAGACACCTCGAATTACAGCCACCGTTGACTCTGGCAGTGCATGTGAGCCGTAGTCGGCGGTCCACTTTCCCGAAGCTGTGCCGCGCGTGCTGCCGGTGTACCCAAGGGGGATCCAGTACACAATATCGGCAACTATTTGAATTTGGCCCGTCTTCGTGGACTGCGTCTTCCAACTGATGGTGCCGGTCATGTCGGTCTCGTTGTCGCGCCATACTTTGGCCTCGCCAGAGTTTCCCGCCTTGAGCGGCAGCGACCAAAGTGCACCGGACAATTTCTTGAGCACAACGTCACCCACTCTGACCTGCAAAACAGATCCGTCCCTGCCAATTGCATCGCCGGAGGAGTAAACCGTTTTATCGCCTCCTGCTTCTACAATTTTCACCTCGACGCTGCTTGTTGTATTGCCGGTCAACGAATCCTTGGTTACCAAGGTGCCGATCACTTTTCCAGGTTGACGTTCTGTAGGCGCTGCAGTCGCAGAAATGGGTTCGGTGGATTTATCAGCAACTTGCGGGGGAGTGACCAGCGATGGTGCCGGAGTGGAAACTGAAGTGTTTTGAGCCGCTTGCCCTTCGGCCCGTTCGGCGGCGGCCTTTTTGTTGCCATCGGGCATCGCTTTTTCTTTGGCACCGCCATTCATCCCAGCGATGCGCGCCTTGGCAACATCGGCAAAAAAACCAGTGGGGTACCGATTGAGATAAGCCTGCAATTCACCGACCGTTGTTGCAGTTTTGACGTTCTCCCACAACATCACCTCGATCGGGGCCGGGTCAGATTCACTTTGACGGGCTGCAGTCAGCGCGGGTCGCGTCACAGGTGCAGCCACTGGCACCGGAACCACCTTGGGACTTGTGAAGTAAAAGTCTCCTGTCAAACTGGATGATTCCCACGGTGTTTGTGTCTCGCCGCTGGCAGCCATAACGCCATTGCGCACCCGCTTGAACACAGCCTCCAGGGTTAGCCCAGGGGTTTGAATGCTTTTGAGCAACTCTTGTGTATACAGTCCATTGCGCCCACTACCATCTGCAGCGGTCTTGCCCGGCGCGGTTGCGTAGGCGATCAAGCTACCCTTGGGCGCATCCATTTGCGCCAGGCCACCTCCAGGACTGCGAAACCGTCTTTCAAAGGGGTTGTTGCGACAGGCATCCAGGATGACAATGTTCATCGGGCTTACCGCCAACTGGTCCATGACGGAGTCCACATCCACGGTTTCTACGCGCGCACTGGCCTCACTGGTGACTTGGGCGTCCACGGGAATGATGTAGTTTTTGCCCCTGACCTGCATTCCGTGACCCGCATAAAAGAACAGGGCAACGGTGTCACTTCGCAGTTTTTCACCGAACTGGGCAATGGCCCGGTTCATGTCCTTTTGGCTCGCATCCGTTTTTTCAATGACATCGAATCCCAGTTTGCGCAACGTGGCTGCCATGTCACGCGCATCATTGACCGGATTCTTGAGGGGTGAGTCTTTGTAGCTGCTATTGCCAATAACAAGTGCAATGCGTTTACCCTGGCCTCCGTTTTCTGCAACACCACGCAATTGAGATTCCTGTGCGGACGCGTTGACGGCAACGAGGAAAGTGCACAACACCGCACAGATCAGGCCCCACCCTGACGAAAACCTATTTTTGACCATAGGGCAATTTATACACGAAGTCGGTGGTCTACCAATGATTATCAGAGGAGCGCGAACTGGTTGGGCTCGAAGTCAGGTTCGGAGCCTTTGGGCAACTTGGCCTTGCTGCCGGGGAACCAGCATATGCACGGTGCCCCCTTGGGGCTCAACTGATGTAATTAAACAGCGACAGCTTTTGCACTTGCGCATAGGACTGAAGCGCCGCCTGGTAGCCAGTCTGCTGATTTTGGAAGTCAGACACGCCCTTGATCATGTCCAGGTCTTCTGCGAGCGAGCGGTCTCCTTCGACCTGGATGCTGCGCTTCTCCTGATTGGCGGAAATCCGGTCGGCGCGGTTCAGCAGGTCTCCAGCCTGGCCACGCGCAGAAGAGATGCGGGCCATGCCTACATCCACATTGTGCAGGGCCTGACCCACAGCCTGTATGGCGGCATTTCCGTCCACCGCATTGCCGATGTCACGGATGGCGTCGTCCAGCACGCTGAAAACACTGGGTCGTGGGTCCAGGGCAATGGTGTCACCGACTACGGGGGCACCTGTGATGTTGACTGAAAGCCCCGGTATGGCGGTGACTGCGATGTTGGCGGCTGTGTTGCTGAGGTAGCTGGCTGAGCCACTGAACGGCCCACTGACATTGGGATTTTCTGCGATGTTGTAGGTCACCGTCGTGGTGCCGGGTACCGTAGTGGTGTCGACGCCGGCAATACTGATGGTGTAGGCTGATCCTGAAACCAGGCTTGGGTTGGTGAGTGTGACGCCCGTTGTTCCAAGAGGGTGCACAGGTGCAACAACGGTGGCGAGTGTGACATTGAAAACACCATCGCGCGCTGGCAAATGCATGAATGCGCTGTCACCATCCAGTGCGTACGGAATAGACACTTCGCTGCTGGACACCTGGCCCGGCTGGCCGGCAAAGGTGTAGTCTTGTGGCAGACCTTGAGGACCGACAAATGGAGCCAGGGCACTACCCAAGGCACTGAAAAGCGGCAAGCCATTGGTGTCCTTGCGGTTGGCCAGGGCAAAGATCTGGTCGCGGTAGCCCGATAGTTGGTCAGCGATGGACTTGCGCTCCTGCGCGGTGTGGGACGCGTTGCCTGCGCTGGCCACCAGTTCTCGGAAGTTTTGCATGGCGTCGGTCACATCGCCGAGAGTTCCTTCTGCTTGGGTGATGGCGTTGCGCTGCGACTGTAGCGCACGCAGGTCCGTTTCAATGCGGGCCAGGCGCGTGATGGCGCGTTCGGCCTGCGCGGCCCCCGTCGGGTCGTCGCTGGCACGCACCACTTTCTTTCCGGATGTCAGATTTTCCTGCAAGCTGGAAAGTGACGATTGCCGGTTCATGATGTTGCTTAGCGCTGTGTCATAGGCATTGGCCGAGCCTAAACGCGTGAAGGTTGTCATGGGTTTCTCCTGCCGGACCGTGCTCAGCGGCTCAGGTTTTGAATGAGGGTGTCAAAAATGTTTTGCGCAATCTGGATCATTTTGGCGGATGCCTGGTAGGCCTGCTGGTATTGCAGCAAGCTGGCCGCTTCTTCGTCCAGGTTGACACCAGATACCCCGGCGCGATCGCGCTCCACATTGGTTGCAATGGATGCGGACACTTTGGCCGAGTAGTCGGCACTTTGGGTGCGAATGCCGATTTGGGAAATCAATCCGGCGTAGCCGTCTGTCAATGCGGCGCCGTCAAACATCGCGACATCACGCAGGTTCATCATTGCGGTGGCGTTCCCCGCCGATAGAGTGGGGTACAGATTGGTGTTCACCTTAACTGTGTCACCGGCTTTGGGCGTTCCTTGCAGTGTCACCGTCCAGTCGGCCAAAGGTGGTCCTGTCACCGTGGCCTCAATGGCTTGGCCTGGCGTGTAGGAGTAGACGGTTGCGCCTTGGTCGCTTCGGGTGTAGGTGTTGGAACCGGTGAATGTCAGAACAACGCCCAGAGAGGCCGGCGCCAAAGGGTTGCTGCGCGCCGTAATGGAGACCTGCTGCAAGCTGCCGGTGTTGGCACCGCCCATGGTGGCAGCTACCGGACTGGCGACTGCCAGGGCACGCGGCGTTGAAAAAACACTGGTGACATTGCTGGAGGAGTTGGTGTAGGGCTTGATCAGGAAGCGGTCTCCTGAAACTGCGCTACCGGCTTGGGCAATGTCCAGCCCATCGATGCTGATCGAATTGGTTGCCGACAGTGATGTGTCAAATGCCGTCACGACACCGTCAGAGCGCCGCACGATGGTTCCGGTGGTTGCTCCGTTGAATTGAATTTCATAGTCGGATGCGGCAAATTGGGTGGTATCGGAAATGCCTAATGTCAGGGTTGCGGCTCCCGTGTTCAGGGTTGCAGGAGCTTTTGGCGTCATCACGTTACTGTTGCCAAACACAGTGGGGCTGAATAGGTTGCTACCCACGTTGCCATCCAGGTCCAGCCCCAGTTTGTGCTGGTCGTTCAAGGAGGTGGTGACCGCCAGGGACAGCCGACCCAGCAAGTTGCGGCCCTCGTTAAGGTCGTTGTTTTGAAATCGAAGCAGTCCTGAGACCTCGCCGCCACCGAGCATGCTTTCGTCTAACGCAAAGGGACCGGTCAGTCGCACAATCGCGAGTTTGCTTGTGCGTGAGTCACCAAAGTCGTCGTTGACGATGGCAACCTGGGAGGCCGCGTTTCCTAGCACCAACTGTTGGCTACCGGCGAGGTAAAGGCCAATCGAACCATCGTCCGCAGCCACGGAACTGGTTTGAACGTATTGGTTGAGTTCTTTGATCAGTTGGTCACGCTGGTCCAGAAGGTCGTTAGGGGACTGGCCATTGCCTGTTGTTCGGGTAATTTGCTCATTGACCGCAGCGATGTTGCTTGCCAGGCTGTTGATGGCACTTACTTTTTGCTGTAGCTCTTGGGCTATGCCTGTCTGAAGGTCATCCAATTGTTTGGCCGCAGCGCGCATCCTGGACGCTGTTTCATCAATCCGGGTCAATACAACGGTGCGGGCGGTCATGTCAGTCGGCGCATTGGCAACGTCCGAAAATCCATTCATCATGTCACTGATTGATGCGCCAAGGCCTTGCGCGCCCCCCGTGAAGACGCCTTCCAGTTGCCGCAGTTTGTCAGATCGCGTTGCATCGGCGGATTGTGCCGCAACCGCCAATGCAGACTGCCGCGTCAAAAAGGCACTGAAGTTACGCTGAATCGAGGTTACGGTGACGCCTTGGCCGATGTAACCGGCGCTGGAGTTTTGCCCGGGAACCGTTGCCAGCGCCACTCTTTGGCGCGAGTAGCCCGCCACATTGACATTGGCAATGTTGTTGCCCGCAGTTTGCAGCGCAACCTGATTGGCCTGCAGTGCGCGAGCTCCAACGTTGAGTAAGCTACCCATGGCAGTTTCCCGTCAGGCCTGAGCCCGCCGAATGGCCAGCGTGGTGTTGATGGCTCGGCTCAACTTGGCTGCGTAGTCAGGGTCCGTCGCGTAGCCAGCCTTTTGCAGGCCAACGGCGAAGGACTGTGCCGAACTGGCTTGGTCTTTGACCTTGGCGTACCGAGGGCTCTCGGAAATCATGCGGGCATAGTCTTTGAAAGCGTCTGCATAAGAGTCGTACGCCCGAAACCGTTGCACGCACTTCTGGGGAGCGCCATTGACATATTCAGTGGTGGTGACTTCGGCAACCTTGCCAGTCCAACTGGCGCCGGCTTTTATACCAAAAAGGTTGCACGACGGGGACCCGCCCTTAAGCTTGATTTCGTGTTTACCCCATCCCGTCTCATGGCCGGCCTGGCCGAGCATGAAGCCGGCAGGAATGCCGGTCTTTTTTTCAATGGCATTGGCAACGTCCGAGTGCTGTTTGACAAAATTGGCCTGCGTTTCGGTTGGTGCGCGCGGTGCTTTGGCAGCAACGGGCGTCGCGGTGCGCTGAATGCCCGCCTCGGCGACTTTGCCAATGTTGCCTTGCCCTGGATTTTGCCCAGTCACGTTGGTGTTTGCCGCTTCCTTGGCTGAGCCAGCCATTTGCCGGGTCAATTGCTTCGCAATGGTGTCGGCTAGACCACCAGGCTGCCCGGACATTTGGACCGCAAATTGTTGGTCCAGTAGATCGGTGCCCAAGTCGCCGCCGGGGCTGTCGAGCATGCCCGACTTCATAGTGGCCTCACGCATGCTTTTCATCAATTCGCGCATGAAAAGCGATTCAAATTGTTTTGCGGTTTCTTTGATGGCGGCAGGGGTGCTCCTGCCTGCCTCCATTTTGAGATTTCCAAGCGATTGCGCATCGGCCGCAAGCGAAGGGGCATTGAAAGGGGAGACTGAGCCGTAGTTCATATCAAATGACCTCCAGTTCCGCGTTCAATGCGCCCGCTGACTTGATGGCCTGCAAGATGGCCAGTAAGTCCTGTGGGGTGGCACCCAGCGAGTTCAAAGCCTTGACCACGTCGGCCAGTTGAGCAGCAGCCGGCAGTTGGATCAATTTGCCAGCTTCTTGCTTGATCTCGATGTTGGCCTTTTCGGAAACCACGGTCTGTCCGCCCGACAACGCATTGGGTTGGCTGATGACCGGTGTGGAACTAATACTGATCGACAGGTTACCGTGTGCTATGGCGCAGGCGCCCAGCGACACAGCTTGGTTGAGAACGATGGAGCCAGTACGGGCGTTGATGATGATCTTGGCCGCTGCGACCGAACTTTGTATGGGCAGTTCCTCCAATTCGGCCAGGAAGTTGACTCGGGCATTGGGATTGGTAGGTGCAGTTACCTTGATTGTGCGTCCGTCCATTGCCTGGGCAACACCGTCACCAAACTGGGTGTTGATGGCTTGGGCGACTTTGCGTGCGGTCTGGAAATCCGAGGCGTTGAGGCTCAGGTTGATGCTGGGTCCGTCTTGTAGCGAAGTGGGTACCACTCGCTCAACCTGGGCTCCATCGGGAATCCGGCCGGCGCTGAGATGATTAACCTGAACCTTGCTGCCGCCAGCGGCTGCGCCTGCCCCCGCCACGATGAGATTGCCCTGTGCCAAGGCATAAATTTCACCGTCCGCACCCTTGAGCGGCGCCGTGATCAACGTGCCGCCTTTGAGAGACTTGGCGTTGCCAACCGATGACACACTCACATCCAAAAGCTGACCCGGTCGTGCAAATGCAGGCAACTGTGCGGTGACCAAGACGGCGGCCACATTTTTCATTTGTAATTGGGCTAGTGTGGTGGCAGTCAGTGTGATGCCCAGTTGCTGGAGATAATTGGCCAGTCCCTGTGTGGTGTATGGCATCTGCGTAGTCTGGTCACCGGTGCCGTCCAGTCCAACGATCAGACCAAAGCCGGTCAGCTGGTTGCTGCGAACGCCCTCAATACTGGCTACTTCCTTGATGCGCATGGCGTGCGAGACGCTCGCCGCACCCAAGAGGACCACCAGGCACAGGTGGCCCAGCAGCCTGAGGCTGGCGGTGATTGCCGATGTGGTCCAAGTGGTCATGTGCTGAGTCGGTTGGTGGGTTGATCCGGGTGGATCAGTTACCCCTCGGCACTATTCTGGATAACTTTAGAACGGTTGAAAGCTCAATAAGAACCGGGAAATCCAGCCAACTGTCTGCGCTTCGCCCTGCGCGCCGCGGCCGCGGGATTCAACCCGCACGTTGGCGACCTGCGTCGAACTCACGATGCTGCCGGGTTGCACCAGGCGTGGGTCGACCGTACCGGAGAAGCGCAATACGTCCACATTCTGGTTGACGCCGATCTGCTTTTCGCCGGCTACGACCAGGTGTCCGTTGGGCATCACCTCTATCACTGTGGCAGTAATGGAGCCAGCGAAGGTGTTGGCGCTTTCGGTGCCGCCCTTACCTGAGAAGGCATTGTTGGTGCTGGCGCCTACACCGAGCTTGCCCAGGCCTTCCAGGCTGTTGAAAGGCAGGGCGGTTACAGCGGAGTCGACGGAGCTGTTTCGGTTGACCGTCGAAGTGGACTTTTGACTAGCCGTTACGTTTTCAATAATTTGAATGGTGACGGTGTCACCGACGGCGCGGGCGCGACGGTCTTCGAAAGCAGGGCGGTAGCCTACTGCTTGAAAGAGGCTGCCGGTGGCTGGCCTTGCCGCGACCGGTGCAGGAAGTGGTAACTGACTGACCTTGGGCTCTGCAAAATCCACCACTACCTTTTGAGGGATTTGCTGGCACGCTGTTAGCACTAGCACAGCCAGAAATAAAGTGGCAAATTGGCCTGCAGTCCTTGTCTTCATTGCGCAAACAGCTACGTTTTTCATAGCAAACCTCATAGTTGACCGAGCTTCTGGAGCATCTGGTCAGATGTCTGTATGGCCTTGGAGTTCATTTCGTAGGCGCGCTGGGTCTGGATCATGGTGACCAGTTCCTGCACCACGTTGACGTTGGACGTTTCTACAAAGCCTTGCATCAGCGTGCCCAGACCGTTCGCTCCGGCCGTGCCGACATTGGGCTGACCGGACGCGGCGCTCTCGCCGTAAATGTTTTGCCCTTTTGGCTCCAATCCAGCCGGATTGACAAAACTGGCCAGGGAGATGGTGCCAATCGATTGTGGTGCAAGAGTTCCAGGAATTGTGGCGGAGACAGCGCCATCTGCTGATATGGTGACTGCGGTTGCATTTGCTGGAACCGTGATGCCGCCTGCAATGGGCAGACCATTTGAGTTCACTATGCGGCCCTGGTTGTCGATCTGGAACGATCCATCCCGGGTGTAGCCGATCGTTCCATCGGGCATGGTCAGCTGAAAAAAACCATTACCTTGAACAGCAACGTCCAGGTTGTTACTGGTTTGCTGCAAATTGCCTTGGGCGAAACTTCGAGCCGTTGCAACCGTGCGCACACCCAGTCCGACTTGTAGACCGGTGGGCAGGGTGGACTGCTCGGACGTACTAGACCCGACCTGACGCAGGTTCTGGTACATCAAGTCTTCAAAAACAGCGTGTGATTTTTTAAAACCATTGGTCGATACATTGGCCAGGTTGTTGGAAATGACATCCAGCTGGGTTTGCTGGGCTTCCATGCCGGTTTTGGATATCCAAAGTGAGTTGATCATGGCAATTTCCTGTGTGTCGTCGTCGGCTGATTGCCGGGGTTAGCCTTGCAGGCCGAGCAACTGTCCGGCTGAGCGGTCATTGGATTCGGCAGTTTGCAGCAAGCGCATCTGGGTTTCAAACTGTCGGGCAGTCTGGATCATCCCGACCATGGCTTCAATCGGATTGACATTGGATCCTTCGAGTGCACCCACTTGAAGTTTGGCAGTGTCATCGTTGGGTAACGGATCGCCTGAACGAGCACGAAACAGGCCGTCAGCGCCTCGGCGCAGTGGATCGTCTGCATTGGGAGTGACCATCTTCAAGCGACCGATGGTGTTGGCAGGTTGGCTGCCGATCTTGGCGCTTACCGTTCCATCGTGTCCAATTGACACCGTGGCTCCGGGCGGTACGGTCATGGGCGCGCCTCCGTTGGATAAAACGGGCAGGCCGCCGGGGCTCACCAGCGTACCGTCGGTTGCCGTCTCCAGATGACCATTGCGCGTGTAAGCTTCGGTGCCATCCAGGCCCTGCACGGCAAACCAGGCGTTACCGTTTGCCATGACGTCCATCCCCCGGTCCGTGCGCTGTGCAGGGCCTGCCCGGTCCAGGTAGCCCGCTGTTGCCTCAACAGCAAACACGCGTGTGGTTGCACCGTCGCCTTGAAGGGGAACAGCACGGTAGGTGGACAGCTCGGCTCGGAAGCCGTTGGTCGAGGCATTGGCCAGATTGTTGGACAAGACCGCCTGGCGACTTGCGGCTGCGTTGGCCCCCGACATCGCGGTGTAGATGAGGCGGTCCATGGTGGTTTATCTCCCGTGGTTTAGGTTTAGCGCAGATTGACCAGGGTCTGCAAAGTTGCATCCTGGGTTTTGATGGTTTGAGCATTCGCCTGGTAGTCGCGCTGAGCGGTCATCATGTTGATCAATTCAGCGGTCAGATCAACATTGGATGCTTCCAGAGCACCGGAATTAATGGAGCCAAAGTTGCCCTGTTTCGGTGATCCTGGAATCGGCTGACCAGAACTGACCGTTTCTTCCCAGTTGCCTTGGCCAACGGGTTTCAATCCTTGCGTATTGCGGAAGTCAGCGAGAGCAAGCTGGCCCTTGGCCTGGCTCTGGCCGTTGGAGTAACGGGTGGTAATGATGCCCTGGTCGCTGATTGAGACACCCGTCAGCGTCCCTGCCGTGTAGCCGTCCTGCGTCAGATCCGACACGGTAAACGACGTTCCGTATTGGGTCGTTTGACTCAAGTCAATGGTCGCAGGAAAAGTCAGAATATTGGGGTTGCTTGAAGCCAGTGTGATTGGTACTGCATTGGGAAGTGCCAGTACGTTCCCAGAGTTGTCAAAATTGAGCGTCGTCAATGTGGTGCCGCCCGCAGCGGGGTCGCCGTCAGTAACATCCCACGCGTCAGCGGCAGTTTTGATGAAATACAGTTTTACCGTTGTTTTGACCCCTTGGGCATCGTATGCCTCCAAAGTCGTGCCGTAAGTGGTGTACGGAGTTGGTGGTACTGCAGCAGAAGCGATCTCTGCGCGGGCGTCGAGATTGACGGTCGCTGCGATCAAGCTTGTAGCCTTTGCCGCAATCGGTGCTCCAGTCGGTATGGTGAGTGGCACTGGAGTGGTGCTGAGCGGTACGCCCGAAGCGTCGGTTGGAAATCCCAATACACTGGCTTTGGCGTTGGTGATCAGATTGCCTTTTGTGTCCAATTTGAACTGGCCATCGCGTGTATAGGCAAAGCTCTTGTCGGGCAATTGCAGCTGGAAAAACCCACCACCGTTGATCGCGCAGTCGAGGTTATTGCCTGTGATGTTGATGGTCCCCTGAGAGAATTGCTGGGAAATGGTCGCAATTTCCACACCAATGCCGGAACTCGCACCGGCTCCCCCGCTAGGTCCAGACGAAGCCGAGACCACGGCGGAAAATTCGACCCGCGAGGATTTGGCTCCGATGGTGTTCGAGTTGGCAATATTGTTGCCAATAACGTCCAGGTTTTTTCCTGCAGCATTCAAGCCAGAAAGGCCAGTTTGGAAGCTCATGGTGTGTTCCTTCTTTTATGTTTGCGTAGTTGTGTTTGAGGGGCGGCGTTACAAAACTGCCTTCACTGCGTCGTAGGTTACGGCGGACCGTCCCTTGAGTTGCAGATTCATGGTGGCGCCATCGGTACTGATGGCGGTTACAGTTTCACGTGCCATGGAAGTTGAGGCGACATTTTGCTTGCCACTGGTGGCGACCACCTTGAAGATCGGGCTTGCTGCCTCCGTGTAGTTCGACGCATCCCAGGAGAATGGGTGCAACCCGGCGCCTTGGGCGCCAAGGTTGATGGTGTCGAGCAATTGGCCACCTGGCGACAGGATCTGGACGCTAACTTTGTCTGCGTTGCCCGAGAGATTCACTGCACCGCTGGCTGTGCCACCATCGACGGAGAGTGTGTTGCTTTGCAGCAAAACATCATGGCCAATCATGCCGGTTCCCTGCATGACCTGCATCGCGGTGAACTGACTGGCCATCGATTTCATGGTTTCGTTTAGCTGATTGATGCCCGTCACCGTATTGATTTGCGCCATTTGACTGGTCATCTGCGCGTTGTCCATGGGATTCATGGGGTCCTGGTTATTCAGTTGCGCAACCAGCAGCTTCAGAAATCGGTCCTGCTGCGCGTCTGCGCTTGTCTGGCCTGATGTCTTGAGTGCGGCGCCTGTAATGCCGATTTGACTGCTGCTGGTGTTATCGACGGTGGCTACCATGCTGGACTCCAATTGGTTTATTGACCCATTTGCAGGGTTTTCAGCAACAGCGTCTTGGCGGTGTTCATCACCTCGACGTTGTTCTGGTACGAGCGCGAGGCAGAGATCATGTTTACCATCTCTTCGACAGGGTTTACGTTGGACTGCGTGACATACCCGTCGGCGTCCGCCGATGGGTGCGACGGGTTGTGTACCTTGCGCAGCGGTTCGCTGCTTTCCTTGATGGAATTTACGCGTACGCCAGACGAGGCGTCCGATCCCATGGGAACGGTTTCAAACACCACTTGCCGACTTTTGTAGCCCTGTCCGTCCGGGCCCGCGACCGCGTCCGCATTGGCCAGGTTGCTGGCGACGACGTTGAGGCGCTGGGACTGTGCGCTGACTGCACTGCCGGAGACATTGAAAATTGAAAACATGGACATGGTGTTGCTCCTGGGGCGCTTTGTTTGGCTTTATTGGCCCTGGATGGCGCTCAAGATTCCCTTGGCGCTGCCGTTGATAAAGCGCAGGGTAGCTTCATAGCGCACAGAGTTGTCGACAAAGTTTGCCCGTTCGCGATCCATATCAACGCTATTGCCGTCCATAGAGGGTTGTGTTTGCGTTGTGTAGGCCAGAGCAGTAGTTCCCATGGAGACAGTCGTTGCCCGCAAGCCAATGTGATTGGCATGGGTTGCAACTTTGGATGTTGCGCTGGACGCCATGGACAGTGCGCTGGCGCCAACACCTGTGGCGGTAGTCATGGCGTCCTTAAAATTGATGTCGCGCCCGACATAGCCTGGTGTGTCTGCGTTGGCAATATTGCTGGCAATCACGCGTTGCCGTTCGGCGCGCAGGACCAGAGCTTTCGAATGAAAGTCCAGCGCATCGGTCATTTTGGCAAACATCGACTACCTCCAGGTGGATTGACGAACTTGCCGGGCGCACCCGGTGGTTCGGCGTGAATCAATTATGGGAAAACCTTTAATTTTTTAGAGATGGAATATGGGGTGGAAAACGGTCTACTTAAAGCGTTTGTGGAAGCCCGGTCGGCCTATATTCCATTGGCCTGAAATCCTGAATCGTTGATGGTGAGTGTCGAAGCGTTGGGGTTCGCTGGAGAAATTTCATGTTTGTACTTTTTTGTCGGTCCCTACAAGTGCGCTACTGCGTAGTGCTTTTTTTGTTGGTTTCTACAATCCTGTTTGGTGGGGTCTCGCAGGCTCAAGTTGCCCAGTCGCCTGACTTTGAAGCGCTCGCTCAGGAGTGGTTGCGGGGCGCTGCGAATTCGACTCAAGCAACTGTGGGGGGGCTGCGAATGGAAGTGAAGGTCGGCAGCCTCGATAGCCGGTTGCGGCTGGCTCCCTGTGGAAACGTCGAGCCCTACTTGCCGTCGGGTTCCCGTTTGTGGGGGCGTACCCGCATTGGCTTGCGCTGTATGGACGGAGTCAGCCGATGGAACGTCTCTCTGCCTGTCACTGTCAGCGCGTTTGGAAATGCATGGGTCATCAAGGGGCCAGTGCTAACCGGTGCAGTGATTACACAAGATGATGTGGTGGAGGCAGAAGTGAATTGGGCAGAGGAATCAAGCCCTGTCATCAGAGAGCGGGCATTGTGGGTTGGTCAAATTGCGACTCGCAGTTTGACCACAGGGCAGACGTTGCGACAGGACATGGTCAAGTCAGCACAAGTTTTCCAGGCCGGCGCCCATGTTCGTGTGGTTGCGCAGGGGCCAGGATTCGAGGTCTCATCTGAAGCCCAGGCACTGTCGGCGGGCGTTGTTGGTCAAGTAGCAAGGGTTCGCATGGAGAATGGGCGGGTTTCCTCCGGGGTTGTACTGGATACCAGAACAGTAAAAATCGCCCTTTAAGCAAAAAAATAGACCCAAAGACACGTGCAAATTTTTCTAAAGTCAGTCATGATCCGGCCGATAACTATCGCACGAGACCACACTTATCGTGGTTTTGGAGAACACCATGAAAATCGGTCCATCGCCAGAAAAGTCACTCCAGATCCCATCGGGCAGCGTTGCGGTGGGTCAAAAAGCGGGTCAAGCTGCGCCAGCGAGCACTTTGGCAACAACGAACGCAGCGCCAAGCACACGTTCGGCCGGTGTTGCCGTAACGGTCTCAACTTTGGCGCGGGGGCTGGAAAAGGCATCACGCAGCGATGCTGCGGACGTCGATACCCAGAAAGTCGCTTCGGTGCGATCCGCTATTCAGGAGGGAACCTATGTGGTCAATCCAGAAGCGATAGCGGACAAGTTGCTGTCCAACGCGCAGGAAATGCTCAATCGTACGACCCGTTAGGGTGGGTGGGGGCCTGTGCTACTTTTTGTAGATTGGGGTCCTGATATGCCGCACACTTCTATTGACTTTCATTTGGATATTTTGGAAGAACGGTTCAATGTCCTTTCGGCTGCGCTGATTGACGGGAGCGCTGAGACATTACAGTCCGCCAGCGCCAGTCTTCAACTTCTGGCCGTGGAACTGGTTCAAATTCTTGATGTACAAGGGCGGACCCAAATAGATGAATCTGCACGGTCTCGCAGAATCCGCTCACTGTCTTTTGGTTTGTCGGTAGTTCGTGAGAACCTTTTGCGCCGGTCTGCCTATGTTGAACGTGCACTCGAGTTGATAGTACCCGCGACACACCAAAAATCGACTTACGCTGGTCGTCGAACCTTTGGCGGACCTATTCTGCAATCCGGCGCGTTTTCGGTATTGGCGGCCTGAAATCTTGCGTGGAGGCCTAGCAAGAGTAGTACAGGTATTCAGTGTGAGCGCATCTTTGCCCGCAGACGGGCGATGGACTGACTGTGAAGTTGGCATATGCGGGACTCAGTTACATCCAAAACGGCTGCAATTTCCTTTAAGTTCATGTCCTGTTCGTAATACATGCTCATGATGTATTGCTCGCGCTCGGGTAAACTTTTTATGGCAGCAACCAGAGACTCACGCAGTCGCTGGTCGCGCAGCATATTCAGAGGATCTGCGTCGCTGTCTGCGACATGGCGATCCAGAAAATTGTCGTCGTCCTCACTGTTGCGCGCCATGTCTTCAAGGTAGACCAATTGCGTTCCGCGAACTTTGCCAAGCAGTGACTGGTAGTCCGACAGCGGCAAACCCATTTCGGTGGCGATTTCCGATTCGATCGGACTGCGGCCCAAACGATGCTCAAGGCGGCGTATGGTGCTTTCGATATCCTTTTGACTTTTTCGGGAGCCTCGGGACATCCAATCGCTCCCACGAAGTTCATCCAGCATGGCGCCACGGATGCGCTGGGTGGCAAACGTCTCAAATTGCACACCTTGGGAAACTTCATAGCGGGACAAGGCATCAGCTAAACCAATCAAACCGACCTGAATCAGGTCATCCACTTCTACGCTGGGTGGAAGCTTGGCCATCATGTAATGCGCCAGTTTGCGAACCAGTGGCTGATACTGCTTGATAAGGGCTGATCGATCTAATTGGCCCTTCACGGTGTACATCAATGACTCCCTGCAAAATGATCAACTTGCCTAAAGTGTGGCACGTGGGAATTCAGCGTCGGCAGAGTATTCCCATTCTCCAAGGGTAACGCGTTTTCCATCAGGCGCAACGCCAAGCTTTGAATGTCGTCATTCTGGTGCTCTCCGTCCAACTGTTCGACGATGCTCAGCGCTTTGACATCTTGATCCAAAAACTTCTTTGCGCAATCGCTCAGGTTCCTAAATGTCTGCTGATCCAGCACGCGTAACGCATGTGACTGATCTTGGATCATATTGACGATGGTAGGCTTTAGTTTGCCAGCTATCAACAGGCGCTTTAACGCCAGGTAGCTAGTAATCAAGGACGTCCGTGATTGTGAGACAGCGAGAAGGGGCTCAATGCCTGTGTAAGCAATCAGGGGAATCATCCACTCTACTTTACAGTACAGAATCACAACACCTTCTTGAGGAAATAGATGGCCTAACTGACGCAAACTTTTTTGTGAATACAAAGCGCATAGGTTCTGTATGCCCGTCTCCGCTGGTATGACCATCCAAGCTGAAGTGTCTCGACTTGCATTGTCATGCCAGTGAGCGTTTTCCAGCAAATCAGCGAGACCCGGGTTGGCTTCAGACTCTTGCGTGGTTGCATCCAAAACGGTTACCGCATACCCAAAACCCACTAATGCAAGGCAAAGCTGCCAAAGCAATGGCAACTCCGCGTGTTCATCGCCGTGATTCACAACGGCTAGCATGCGCGGACCATTTTGCGAAGCCAATCGGAGCAAGCCTTCAGCTTGACTGGCATGGTGTTCAAGCATCCAAGTGCCCCTTGAACGTTGATTTTCCATTCGGTTGACCGAAGTAGAATCCCAAGTCGGTGACCTTTGGGTCGTAAGCGGAAATGCCGGCGGTCCGCATGGATAAGCGAACCAGTTTTTCGGCATTGGCGGCTTCCCAATCTTCTGGTACTCGTTGACCGGTCGTGATTCCACGAAGTACCAGTTGATTTCGGATGGCGGCATCAATAGCCGGTCCGAGTTTCACTGCTTCATCCGTTTTCGAAAAGATCGTATGTTGCGCCCCTGGTGTCTTGAATGCAGAGATGGCTTCATCCAAAGTGTCGCCATGGCTGCCTGCATTCAACACCAGAAGACGCTTCACATTGGGCAAATCAAGCAATTCCAGCAACTCACGTTTGCGGGGATCTCTGGGTGCCAAACCGGTCGTATCGATGAGGATCATTTTTTTGTTTGACAACAAGCCCAGCAGGTCTTGCAGTGCAACTCGGTCGTGTGCCAGGTGTGCAACAACACCCAGCATTTTTCCAAAAGCGCGCAATTGTTCATGGGCGCCCACGCGATAGGTGTCGAGAGTGATCAAGCCGACGCTTCCTGGCCCGTGGGTGCGGGCGCAAAGCCCGGCGAGTTTGGCGGTTGTAGTCGTTTTGCCAACACCTGTGGCTCCAATCAGCGCGAAGATGCCGCCTTCTTCCTGAAGGAGTGTGCCCTCTGCATCAGTCTTCAGATTGCGCTCCAGTACGTCCACAATCCATTGAACGGATTCGGCAGCATTCAATTCCTCGGGCATTCTTTCGAGAATGCTCCTGGACAAATTGGGTGAGTAGCCTGCTCGAATAAGTTTGACCATAAGGTTGGCCTGGATGGGGTTTTGCCGGGCATTTCCCAGCCATGCCAGCGTGTTGAAGCGGTCTTCCATGAGTTCTTTCATCGCATGCAACTCATCCACAATTCCCTGAGGTATTCGCTCGGGGTGCATTGCAGCGGGATGGGCGGTTTTGCGGGAGGGAACCGGCTTGGCAATAACGCGCTCTTTCGGTTCTTGTAACCGGTCGACAAGTTCCGTTCGTGCATTTTGCTGGGAAAGGGGTGCCTGCCCATTCTGCGACTGACTGACGCCAATTTCATGCTGCCTGCGCAACATGCGCTCGCGCACGTAATCTTGAAACGACAAAGTGCTCATTGCAAGCTGGGTAGCATCATCTTCGATTTTGCTAGCAACTTCTTTGTAGTTGGCCTTGCTGTCGCGTAATGGGCTATCGATGATTTTTTGTGAAGGGGCTTCATGCCCGCGGTCTAATGCAGCAAGCGTGTCTTCGGCTGCGGCGACCACTTCGACGCCATGCTCAGTAGGGCGATTGGAAAGAATCAGCGTGTTGTCACCAAATGTTAGCCGTGCTTTGGCGAGGGCTTCGCGGGATGTAGCGGCGGTAAAGCGTTGTATGTTCATGATGTAGCGCCTCTGAGAATCGGACCAATGCGGATAGTGTGGGTTTCAGGAATCTCACTGTGTGAAAGGACCTGCAGGCGGGGCGCTACGCGTCGCACGAGACGAGCGATCGCACTACGGATTGCGTCTGGCACCAGAAGGCATGCAGGTACACCCACTTCCTCTTGTTTCAAAGCAGTTTCTGCGGCATTGCGGGTGAGCATTTCAGCCACACCTGGATCGAGCGCAGGGCCTGAGGTGTTGGCCAGTGCCTGCATGAGTAGACGCTCGAGCCCCGGATCAATAGCTATCACGTTGAGTTCGCGAGTGGGACCGTAAATCTGCTGAACGATGGCCGGGGACAACGCAACCCGGACACGGCGTGCCAGTTCTGCTGGGTCGGTTGTGGTACCTGCATGTTCTGCTATGGACTCAATGATGGTGCGAATGTCTCTAATATGAACGGATTCGTCCAGCAGCAGCTGCAAGACTTTTTGGAATACAGCGATGGAAACCATTTTGGGAACGACTTCTTCTATGAGTTTGGGAGCCAGTTTGGCAACGTGTTCCACGAGTTGTTGGGTTTCAGTGCGGCTGAGCAGTTTTGATGCTTGAACCTGCATCAAGTGTGACAAATGGGTGGCCATCACGGTCTCGGAATCAACGACGGTAAATCCGACCATTTGCGCCGTTTCCTTCTGCTGCTCGTCTATCCAGTGTGCGGGCAAACCGAACGCAGGGTCGGTCGTTGCGGTTCCGATCAGCGGCGTAGTAATGCCACCTGGGTTGATTGCCAAAAACATACCTGGAAAAGCTTCACCCTCACCCACGATGACGCCGCGCAACGTAATGCGGTAGGCGCTGGGCTTTAGCTCCAGGTTATCGCGCACGTGAACGGGCGGCGGCAGGAATCCAACCTCCTGTGCGAACTTGCGGCGGACCCCTTTGATGCGGGTTAGCAAGTCACCCTGCCTGGTTTTGTCTACCAAAGCAATCAGCCTGTAGCCTAATTCCAGTCCCAATTGGTCAACGGGCTGAAGGTCATCCCATGATGCCTCTCCGTCGCTTGGTATAGGTGTAACTTGCGTTTGGGGATCGATTGGCGGTGGTTTGTGGGCCAAAACCCAAGCCCCGTAGGCAAGGACCGACGAAATCGCCAAAAATACGAAGTGCGGCATATTGGGTATGACGCCCAGTACAAACATGATGACTGCTGTTATGCCCAGGACCTTGGGCGAAACAAACATTTGCCCAACAATCTGCTTGCCAATGTCGTGTTCCTTGCCGACTCTTGACACTACCATTGCGGCGGCAACCGAGATCAAAAGTCCTGGAATTTGCGCAACGAGTGCATCACCAACGGCTAGCAGGATGTAGCTGTTGGCTGCTTGCGACGCAGTGAGATCATGCTGAAGGATGCCAATGGCAAAGCCACCAAATATATTGATCAACAAAATCAGAATACCGGCTACAGCGTCTCCGCGGACAAATTTTGAAGCACCGTCCATGGAGCCGAAAAACTCAGCCTCTTCGCCGACTTCTGCCCGGCGGCGCTTGGCTTCCTTTTCATCAATGAGACCTGCGTTCAGATCGGCATCAACCGCCATTTGCTTGCCTGGCATCGCGTCCAGAGTAAAGCGTGCGGACACTTCAGCAATGCGCTCTGCACCCTTGGTCACAACAACAAAGTTGATCACCACCAGGATGGCGAAAACTATTAAACCAACAGCGAAATTACCACCGATCAAAAAGTGTCCAAAAGCCTCAATCACTGCACCTGCTGCGCCGGGACCGGTATGACCTTCCAGCAAGACCACACGGGTGGATGCGACGTTGAGCGACAGACGCATCAGGGTAGTGAGCAGTAACACTGACGGGAATGCTGAAAAATCCAGTGGGCGGATCATGTAGGCAGCAACCATCATCACCATCAGTGCGACGGCGATGTTGATCGTAAAAAATGCATCGAGTAGCAGTGGTGGCAATGGCAAGACCATCATCGCCAGTATGGCTACAACCAGCAGTGGCGCTGAGGCGCCCTGTGCCAGGGCAGTATTGTTTCCAAACCACTGCTGGATGCTCTGGAGTTGGGTGTTCATGCTAGAACCGCTTTGGAGGACTTGGTCAATGGATCAAGATCCGGTGGCACAAAAGGTTGAGGCATGTCGCCAGGCATGGTGCCTTCTCCCCGCATTGCGGCCCTCAATCGATATACGTGCGCCAAAACCTGCGCGACCGCGGTGTACAGACTAGATGGAATATCCTGATTGAGCTCGGAGTTTGCGTACAGCGCTCGCGCCAGCATGGGTGATTGAAGTACGGGAATGGAGTGGTGCTTCGCGACATCGCGAATTTTCATGGCCAAAAGATCTGCGCCTTTGGATATGACCTGCGGTGCGCCCATGGTCTTTTCGTCATAGCGAATGGCCACAGCGAAGTGCGTGGGGTTCATAACAACGAAATCAGCCTTGGGGACCGCATTGACACTGTTTTTTTGTGCCATTTCACGTTGTTTTTGGCGAATTTTCGCTTTTATTTGCGGATTTCCGTCGGATTCTTTCCCCTCCTGTTTCACTTCTTGGTGTGACATCTTCATTTCATCCATGTGAAGAAATTTCTGAAGAGGAAAGTCGACCATTGCGGCGCCCAAAATCACCAATAGCAGCAAGCCCATTCCGCTGGTAATCCATTCGCTGATCCGAACGATGGAGGCAGCTGAGGGCTGAAGTTCCAGAAGGGAAATGCTTTGCATTCCGGACGATAGAAAGCTTGCTGCAATTGCAAACAGGATACCGGTCATGACCGTCATCTTGGCCACGGACAAAAATTTCTTCTTGGTGAAGAGATTGCCAAAACCTGACAACGGATTGATACGACTAAAGTCGGGCATGATGGGCTTCAGACTATTGACCCATCCGCCAGAAGCAACCGCTGCAGATATGGTCGCTGCGCTCACGATGGCTGCAAATGTGACGCATCCAGCCAGGCCGATGGTAGTAGCTTCCGACAATCGCAAAAGCATGCTGCCGGTGTGTTTCACCGAAGTGGCGTTAAATGTCAGTAGTTGGCGCATGCTTTCGTGTAGGCGCTCGTAGAGCACGGGGGCCAGCACCAGAAGACTGATGGCACCAACGCCTAGAACGGCAAGATGCGAAAGATCTTCAGAGCGACTGACCTGGCCGTCGTCGCGTGCCTTCTTGAGCTTGCGCTCCGAAGCCGGTAAGTTGCGGTCTTGACTGCCTGGTTCCATGGTGGGCTCTATAGTTGCCACCATTGTCGTGAGCGACCTGTGAAACTAAAGGGGGAAAAGCAGGGATTGTTGCCGTTATTTAATAGATGGCTTTGTAGACTGTACTTACAGCATGGCATCCGTTGCCAATGGTGTAGCCTTGAGGCATGTATTCCGTTGCACTGACAATGATCGTTCGGAATGAATCGGCAAATTTAAAGCGTTGCCTGGACAGTGCTCGCCTGTTTGTCGACTCTTTGATTGTTGTCGATACCGGTTCTACAGATGACACCATGCACATTGCTGGTCAGGCTGGCGCAAGAGTGGACTCGTTCAAGTGGGTGAATGATTTTGGTGCAGCGCGCAATTACTCCTTGAACATTGCGAATGCCGATTGGAATTTGATACTAGATGCGGATGAGTCGATTGTTGATGGTGGACTCACGATAGCAAGTCTGCGCAATGTGAAGCCGGATTTTGTCGGGACGCTTAGGGTTGACAGTGATTTTGAAGCGGATGGCAATAAATCACGTGCGTCTAGTTGGATCGCCCGTGTGCTGCCAAGAGGGGTGATGTATACAGGGCGGATACATGAGCAACCCGTTCACAGATTGCCCATTAAAAATCTTCCAGTTCATATTCTGCATACAGGCTATCTGCCAAAAGCCATGCTTGCAAAGAAGGGGCGAAATTCACAGCTCCTTGAAAGCGAATTGCATGAGTTTCCAGAGGACGGATATTTGTTGTATCAGCTGGGTAAAGATTACGCTGTATACCACCGGTACGAAGACGCGGTCCGAGTTTTTGCGCAGGCGGATGGCGTGTTAGGTTCAGGGCACCGTCTTGGGCACGATTTGCTTCTTCGTTGGCTTTTTGCATTGAAGAAGTTAGCGCGATTTGAGATTGCCGTGGAACTGGCTGAGTCGCGGATGGAACTTTGGGCGGAGTCGCCGGACTATTGGTTTGTGGTTGGTGACTTGTTGCTGGACTTTGCGTGCAGTCAGCCTGAGAAAGCTGATGCACTGATACCAATGATTGAGACCAGTTGGCTTCGCAGTTTGGAGATTGGAGAGCGGCCAGACCTAGAAGGTGCCGTGCGCGGAAGGGGGAGTTACTTGGCAGCCCAAAACCTCGCTGTGATTTACGAAGGAACCGGGCATACTGCAAAAGCTCTTCAATATAGGGAAATTGCAAAGGCAACTATGCGGTTCGGCGTGCAATGATTTCCATGCACGATTTATATCGCACGCTGATGTGATAGCTGAGCGGTTGAAAACCTTCCTCAGCCAGTAAGCGCATCAATGAGGCTCTGCTGAAGTTGTGATGGTGTTCAATCTCACCCCAATAGGGGTTCACCCCATCAGCGTTCGACTTGCGCCAGGAACCACAATCCAGGTTGGGGCATGAAATCATTACAAGCCCGTGTGGTTGCAAAGCGCAGTAGACACGTTTAAGTGCATTGCGCGGGTAGGGTACATGTTCTAGCACGTCAGCCAGTGAAATGACTTGAACAGGGTCGCTTACGTCCAAATTGGAGAGGTCGCCAACCTCCGCGCTATACCCAAGCTTTCTCAGGTGTTCCACGGCGGCAAATCGCGTGTCCAAACCTATTGCCGTAAAACCATATTCGGCAGCGGTGATCACCAAGCCGCCGCCGCCGCATCCAATATCTAACCAAACTGCATCGTCCACTGCCCAAGCCGGTTGTCCCAAGTGCTGTTGAACTCTTTCAATGGAGGGTGCCCATCGCGTACGTTCAATATCAATATTGAGTGTGGCAATCTGAGATGGATTGGCTCGCCCGAACAACAAGGCAAGGCCTTCAGGGGTGAAGAAGTCACGACTGAAAACATGTTCGCAGTGTGTGCAATGCACCCAATGAATATACTCAGACAAGCCGCGTTGCCATAGGGGGTGACCATTGCACCGGTCGACTCTCAAGTCTGCAAGGGAATTACCATCGCAGAGAGGACAAGCTGGAAAGCGAGCATAAAGCCGCAAGGTATTGCTCACTGTTGTATGACCTGCTATTTCTTGCCCCTATTGTGGATTTCCACAAATACAAGATCGACCTTAAGACTTAATTCGTACAAAAAAATGCATACTTCACCAAATAGTGGCGAATTCGACGCAAGAGCCAAGGTCGGGCGCCTAACTACTTTAGTCCCATTTTGGTGAGAATGTGATTGACCTTGTCTTCAAGGGTTGCTTTGGTAAAAGGTTTGACAATGTAACCTGCCGCGCCCTGCTGTGCAGCAAGAACAATGTCTTCCTTGCGGGCTTCAGCGGTCACCATCAGCACTGGAAGGTGTTTGAGTTTTTCATCCTTCTTGATCTCACTGAGCAACTGAAACCCATTCATGTTGGGCATATTGATGTCGCTGACGACGAAGTCGAAATTCGAACTGCGGAGCTTTTGTAAAGCCACTACCCCGTCTTCAGCCTCGTCTGCATCAACGAAACCGCTCTCTTTGAGGAGGTTGCGCACAATTCGGCGCATAGTGGAGAAGTCGTCGACGACTAAAAAGCGTAGTTCTTTTGACATGGGTTACCCTTTCCCGGGTGATTTTTGCATAGTGTTGAGTATCACCGAATTTTGCATCGAATCAACGCTGTGGTGGCACTACCAATGAAGCCTGCGGCGTTTCAGATTCAGTATCGACTTCCACTGGAACTCTCTGCGCGCCTAGTAGTCGTTCTTCCGCATCTTTAGTCATAACCAGAATGCTGATTCGACGGTTACTCGGACTCAAAGGGTCTGCTGCGTCCAGCAACAAACTGGAGGCCATGCCAACGACTCTGGCTAGTTTGTCTTCTGGCATTCCTGCGTTGGCAAGTTCTCGCCGGGATGCATTGGCCCGGTCCGCAGATAGTTCCCAGTTGCTGTAACCCTTGCCAGAGTTTCCGTAGGCACTGCGGTCAGTATGTCCGTCTAAACTGATCCTGTTTTCGACGTCGAGTAGCGCAGTGCCGATTTCGCGCAAAATGTCTCGCATGTAAGGCTTTAGTGCAGCGCTGCCGCTGTCAAACATCGGGCGTTTCTGGTCATCCACGATTTGAATTTGCAAGCCATCCGGTGTGATTTCAAGGCGAATCTGCGAGCTGAACTCTGACATCTTCGGGTTACTGGAAATGGCAGCGGCAATTTTGGCGCTCAGTGCTGCCAGCATCTTGGCATCACGTTTGGCTACCGCTGCCTTTTTTTGCTCACCCGACATTTTCCTGGCTTTGCTGTCGGAACCATCTCCGCGCTTGGATTGTCCGGAGCTCTGTGTCAAGTCATTTCCACCCCCATTGACCACACTGGCGCTCGCGCCAGCTCCGCTGCCGCCTTGCATGGCGACCTTCAATGGCGACTGAAAATAGTCTGATATACCCTTTTTGTCTCCTTCTGATGTGCTTCCCAGAAGCCACATTAGCAGGAAGAAAGCCATCATGGCGGTGACAAAATCGGCGTAAGCAATTTTCCAGGCACCCCCGTGCACTGCGTGGCCACCCTTTTTGACCCGCTTGATGATGATGGGTTGCAGCTTTTTTGCGTCCCCAGCCATAGTCAGACTTCCATGGGCTTACTTCTTGCCCTTCACGTAGCTTTCCAGTTCTACAAATGTTGGGCGCTCTGTGGAGTAAAGGACTTTGCGACCAAATTCAATCGCGGTAGATGGGTTGTACCCTTGCATGCTTGCCAATAACGTGGTCTTGATGCATTGCAACTCTTTACTACCTTCATCCACCTTCTGTTCCAGTACACCCGCCAACGGTTCAGCAAAGGCATAGGCCAGCAATATCCCCAAAAAAGTGCCGACTAAAGCGGAGCCGATCATGCCGCCCAGTATGGCCGGGGGTTGACCCACTGAGCCCATCGTATTCACCACCCCAAGCACTGCAGCCACGATACCGAACGCAGGGAGCCCACCGGCCACGCGCTGAATGGCTGCGACCGCAGCATGGGCTTCGTGATGGTGGGTGTCAATCTCGTTGTCCATCAAGGACTCGATTTCGTGGGCATTCAGATTGCCCGATACCATCATGCGCAGGTAATCCGTTATGAACTCAACCACGTGGTGGTCAGTACCTACTGCAGGGTATTTCTTGAAAAGCTCGGATTCGTGCGGCTCTTCGACATCTTTTTCGATTGCCATAAGCCCCTCTTTTCGGGCCTTTTGAAGAATGTCAAACATCAGCGCCATCAATTCCATGTAACGGGCTTTTGTGTATTTACTTCCTTTAAAGCACTCTCCTAACCCTTTGACGGTGGCCTTGACCACTTTCATCTGGTTATTGGCCAAGAATGCACCGATGGTTGCACCTCCGATAGTGATCATCTCAAACGGAAGCGCCTTCAGAATTACGCTGATATTTCCACCGTGGAAGATGTACACGCCAAAGACGCAAACCAAAATGACAAGCCAGCCAACGATTACAAACATAGTCTCATTGTGACAGGGAAGCGCAGCGCTTCAAAGGTTGAACATATTGGCTTTTGACGGCCTGTAGACATCATATCGACGATGACCGAAAGCGCTTGAGAAAATTGCTCATCTGATCTGCATTCGTCTTTCGAGCGCCCTGATTAGAGAGTTCACAAGTATTGATGTTTCGGCATTTTTTATGGAAAAGTGTTACTAGAGCTCTACAGTATTGCGCAAGCAGTTATCAAAGTAATAGCAATCAGTGCAGCAGTATTCCACCGATAGCCGCTCCCTTTCCTGCCCGGGCGGGTGGAGTACAAAGGCCGCATTCAAAGTGGCGGCTGTTTTCGTAGGCTTCACTGACAAAGTGCCCCCCGCATTTTGAGCACTTGGTCATGGACAGCATGTTGTTGTCAATAAACTTCACAAGGCGCCATGCCCGTGTGATCGACAGCAGCGGCTCAACCCCACAGGCAGAGATTTGCTCAGAATAAAGACGGTAGGCCTTCATAACAGCGTCGATATCGTCCAGAGCGCTGACTTTGGTCAGGTATTCATATGTGTTTTGGAAGAGCGAGGCATGTATATTGGGCTGCCAAGTCAGGAACCACTCGGTGGAGAAGGGTAGTTGCCCCTTGCTGGGTGAGCGGCCCGCGACCTCTTTGTACAAGCGAAGTAGCCGTTCATAGGATAAATCTGTTTCACTTTCTAGCACCTGGAGGCGGGCCCCTAGTTGAATGAGAGCGACAGCACGCTCGACTTGCTTGGAATCATTTAGGACGCTTTTGGTGGCCATGGTCGTTCTCCGAAGAATTGGTGCTCTAGCTACATTGCTTCGGCGTAACGCCCGGCCATCAAAATGCTGGCATGCAGTTTTGTGGTCGCATCGTTGTCGACTTTGTTGACGGAGTGATTGGTCAACAAACTCCAGACCATATCGTCATCAACACGGAAGCGACAGAGCAACATGTTTCCTGATGCAATTTTCATCACTTGCGCTGGAGAAAGTGCACTTATGAGGTCGGCCGACTCCTCCGACATGCCAAGGCGAAACAGCGCTTCGGCTTTGTCCTGGCGAATGAGGTTTTGTGCCAACATCAGATAGGTCATGTTCGCTTCTCGAATCTCTGTCAGCATTTGCTCGTTGGTCATCTTTGGCTCCTAGTGTGAGCGGCGATTCGTTTGAATCACCATGGAGTCAATTCTGGGCTGAAGTGCCAGAAACTTAAATCAG
>CAJAVE010000237.1 GCA_903945325.1 uncultured beta proteobacterium
AATCCCTACGCCTCGGGCGCGTTGTTTCACGGGCCAGCGTTTCAGTACCTCACGGCGTTACAAGTGGGCGCACAAGGCTCAACGGCTGTGGTGCAGGCAGGCCAGGGCAGTGTGCCGCGCGGGGCCTTGCACCAAGGCTTGCTGGACGCGGCCACCCACGGGCTGCCGCACGATGGCCTGGGCATTTGGTCAGAGCGCATTGCCGACGATTTGGTGGGCTATCCCTACCGCCTCAAACACATGAACCTCTACGCGCCACTGCCCGATGCGGGCGAGTTGCGTGTAGAGGCGCGTTTTGCCGGGTTCGATGGCGAAGAGCGTTTCCCGATGCTGGATGTTCAGGTCATCCAGAACGAGCGCGTGCTGGTCGATTTCAGGCTGGTAGAAGTGTTGTTGCCACGTGGCCCGATTGGTGCCGCCCCGCGCGAGCAACGGCGCAGTTTTCTGCGTGACCGCCAGCCTGTGCCCGGTATTGCGCTGTCCGGCTTTGACGGCACCACCACCCAGCTCAGCGCCCAGGTGCTGCGCCAAAGCGACTGGTTGCCCGGCAACGTGGCCGCCATTTACGGCGTGCCGCCTGAGCAGCGGGCTGACCTGGTGGCTGTGGTGGCGCAAAAGGAGCATGTGGCGCGGCGCGCTTTTGTGCACCCGGCCACCGTGGCGATTGAGCCCGGCGGCGCGCGCGCTGCGGTGCGCCCGTTGCGCCTGCACCCGCTGGAGCTCACGCATTTGGGTGACGATGTGCAGGTGGCCGATGCCGCCCCGCCGTTGCAAGACCTGGCCGCCGTGCGCGCCTACTGGGGCAAACACTTCAACGTCGGCCACTGGCCGGTGGAAGACCTGTATTACGGCTTGGTGGAGCGTTTTGTGGGTGACGTGGTGCTGGCGGACCCGGTGGCGTTTGCCCAGGTGCAGGGGCGCAGCTGCCTGTACCTGGCCAACCACCAGGTCGGCATTGAGTCGCTGCTTTTCAGCCTGCTGATCTCGGCCCTGTCCAAAACCCCCACCGTCACACTGGCCAAGGCCGAGCACCGCACCAGCTGGCTGGGCACGCTGATTGCGCACAACTTTTCTTACCCCGGTGTGGTGGACCCCGGTGTCATCACCTACTTTGACCGGGACGACAAAGAGTCGCTGCTGCGCATCGTGGGTGAACTCGGTACCGCCATGAAAGAGCGTGGCAAGAGTGTCATGGTGCATGTGGAAGGCACCCGTTCGCTGGCCTGCGGGCAACCGGTGGCCAAGATGAGCAGCACCTTCATCGACATGGCGCTGGCCATTGGTGCACCCATCATTCCGGTGCGCCTGGTGGGTGGTTTGCCGGTGCAGCCGCTGGAGGAACGTATCGAATTCCCGGTCGGTTTTGGTCGGCAAGACTACTGGATTGGCCGCCCCCTGATGCCTGAAGAGCTGCTCAAACTGCCACTGAAAGCCCGCAAAGACCTGGTGCTGGCGGCCATGAACGGCCTGGGCCCGGCATTGGCCGACGAGGTGCCCATGGCTGGTGATACAAGTTTTGCCGACGAGGTGCAAGCCTGGCGCACCCGCACCGGGGTCAGCCTGGAAAACGCGGTGTTGTTCACTACGCTGGCTGGCTTGAAGACCCCAGGTGCTGCAGTCCAGGCGATGCTGGAAGGCGCATTCGCCGGGAAATTCAATGTGAGCGACGATGCCCGGTCACAGTGGCTGGGGCAACTGGCCAGACAGCTGTTTGGGCCGAATGGCCCCACGGTTCACGGGCTGGTGAAGGGTTAGGGTTGACGCTTTCGCTGCCACGCACACCATGAGCACCCAGCTGTGGTGGGTCAACCCCGAGACGATGGTGGTCAGCCCTGCGGCGCTGGCGCTGCTCAGTGAGCAAGAGCGTGCGCAGCACCAGCGCTTCATACCGCCAAAAAAGCGGCATGAATATCTGGCTACCCGGGTGCTAGTGCGCTCGGTGCTGGGCCGGGCATTGGACGTGGAGCCGCAAACCCTGCAATTTACCGCGAATGCGTGGGGTCGTCCGACCTTGTGGCCACCGGCTCCGCTTCACTTCAATGTGTCACACACGGACGGGCTGCTGGTGTGCCTGGTGTCGCCCAACCCCGAGATCGGCGTGGACACCGAACGGCTGGCGCGTGCGACAGATTTGCTGGCGCTGGCCCCCAACGTCTTTGCACCGCAGGAGTTGAGTGACTTGGCCGCTTTGCCTGCGGGAGAGCAGGCCCACCGGGCGGTGTGGTTGTGGACGCTGAAAGAAAGTTACATCAAGGCCCGTGGCATGGGCATGGCGCTGGCGCTGGACGGTTTTGCCTTTCGCTTTGACACCGATCGGGTGCGTCTTGAGGTGTCACCCGCGCTGGAGGACGATGGCGCACGCTGGCAGTTTCAGACCCACCAGTTGGGGCTGCATTGTGTCAGCACTGCGATGGCTGGGCCAATGGAAGACCTGCTGCCCGTCCGGCAGTTCCATCCATGAAAACGGATAGGAAATTCAACCGCATG
>CAJAVE010000238.1 GCA_903945325.1 uncultured beta proteobacterium
CGCGAGGCGCGCGCCACATTGCACGAGTCGTGGAAGGTGATGATGCGGCTGTCGTTGGCTTCTTTGTCAAACTGCAGGGCGCCGCGCTGGATCAGGTCGTCGGTGACTTCGCAGATGTGCTGGGGCACCGGGTAGCGCGGGTCCAGGTAGTCAAAGGGGCCAATCAGTGTGTTCCAGAAGCTGTAGGCCACACGCCAGGCATGCCCGCATTCACCCACCACAATGCGCTTGACGCCCAGCTCCAGTGCGGCTTCACGCACCCGCATGGAGATGTTGCGCATCTGCTCGTAGTTGCCAATGAACATGCCGAAATTGCCGGCTTCAGACGCGTGCGAACTCAGCGTCCAGCTGATGCCGGCCGCGTGGAATACCTTGGCATAGCCGATCAGGCTTTCTACGTGCGGCTCCGAGAAGAAGTCGGCGGACGGGGTGATCAGCAGTACCTCGGCGCCTTTGACGTTGAGCGGGAACTTGATGTCCCGTCCGGTCTCGTCCTTGGTGTCTTCTTCCAGGCCTTCCAGCGTGTTTTCCAGTGCCGGCCCGGGAATGCCCAGGTTGTTGCCGATGCGGTGCACCTTGCCGATGATCTCGTTCGAGTATTTTTGCCCCATGCCGATGGAGTCCATGATCTCGCGGGCCGCCATGGTGACCTCGGCCGTGTCGATGCCATAGGGGCAGAACACCGAGCAGCGTCGGCATTCGGAGCACTGGTTGAAGTAGCTGTACCACTCGTCCAGCACCTCGCGGGTCAGATCCACCGCACCCACCAGCTTGGGGAAATACTTGCCGGCAAACGTGAAGTAGCGGCGGTAGACCTTGCGCATCAGGTCCTGGCGCGCCACTGGCATGTTCTTCGGGTCTCCTGTGCCCAGGAAATAGTGACATTTGTCGGAGCAGGCGCCGCAATGCACGCAGGCGTCCATATAGACCTGTAGCGAGCGGTATTTGCCCAGCAACTCGCCCATCTTGGCAATGGCCTTTGCCTGCCAGTCTTCAACCAGGGTCTCCGGAAATCCCAGTGCTTTCTGGATGGGGGCTGACGCCACAAAGGGCTTCAGGTGGGACATGCTCCCCACTTGCACCAGGGGAATGACCGGGTAGCTTTTGAGCTTGGGTGTTTCGAATGCTGCGGTGGCCATGGTGGGTATGTGGGTTCTCAGGGGCGCTTGTCCAAAGCAGCTGCCCATGCGGAAACATGGCGCACTTCGCGGGCGTTGTCAGCCTGGTTGCGGGTGGGGCTGAAGAACAGGCCAGGGGCGTGCAACAACTTGCTGATAGGGAAAATGAGCATCAGCAAAGCCACCAGGGCCAGATGCACCAGCAAAACCGGGTCGGCGGGCAGGCTCTGCAAGTCCAGCCGCATCATGCCCAGCACAAACATCTTGACCGCAACAATGTCGGTGTGGGCGACGAAGCGCATGCCCAGACCGGTGATACCAATCGCCAGCAACAATGCCAGCATCAAATGGTCCGACGGGGTGGAGATATAGCGCACCCGGTCCACCAGCCAGCGCCGCGCCCACAGGCCACCCAGGCCGGCAACCATGGCAAAACCGGCGTAGGTTCCGAAGGGTTGCACCAGCACCACGGGAAGCCAGACCGGCTCCTGAAAGTAGCGCAGGTGGCGTAACACCACCAACAGCAGCGCCACGTGAAACGTCCAGCCAAAAATCCAGGTCCATTTGCTGGACTTGAACAGGCTCTCAAAAAGGAAAACCTCACGCGCCATGCGCCAGCGCACACCGGCCATGGTGGTCGGTGCCGGTGTCGTGGGAATGACGAGCGGGGCCGGTGTTTTGGCGTAGCTGCGAATTTTCAGACCCACGCCGATGACGAACACGCCCGTGGCCAGGTAGAACAATGCCGAATAGAAAATGGTCAGCAGCGACATCGTCAGACCTGGTCAGTCGAGTTAGATGCAGCCGGTGGGCTTGGGCAGGCCCGCGATCTTGCAGGCCTGTTTGGCAGGACCATAGGGGAACAGGTCGTACAGGTATTTGCTGTTGCCTTTTTCCTCGCCGAATTGCTTGCCAATGGCCTTGGTCAGAACCCGCACGGCAGGGGCAATCTGGTATTCGTTGTAGTACTCGCGCAGGAAGTTGATGACTTCCCAGTGGTTGTCGCTGAGCGGCACTTTCTCTTCTTCTGCCAGGTAAACGGCGGCTTCCGGGGTCCATTCGGCGAGATTGAGCAGGTAGCCCTCTTCGTCGGTTTCGTAGGTCGTGCCGTTGATTTCAAAGCTCATTTTTTTCTCCAGTAAATTAGTAATTCA
>CAJAVE010000239.1 GCA_903945325.1 uncultured beta proteobacterium
AACGGCAGGAAGATGCGCTGCTGGTCGTCTGCTGCAATGCCTTCACCCCCGTCTGACACCACAAAATCAATCCGCACGGTCATTGGAGCCAGCCCGTTCGTGTTGGCCACTTTTTGTATGACACAGTCCAACGCGATCCAACTCTTGTGCGTATGCCGTGCCGCGTTGGCAATCAGGTTGTCCAGCACCTGGCGCAGGCGTTCTTCGTCAAAGCGAAAGCCCACGGGCGCAGAGTCCGGTAGATTCAAATGGAAGATGTTGGCATTTCTGGCAGCCAGCATTGCTGCGTTTTGTTGCACCTCTTGCATAAACTCGGCCCAGTTCACCGGCTCGGCCCGGATCACCAGCTTGCCCGCCAGTCCACGCGAGTAGTCCAGCACCTCGTCAATCATGGTCAACAGGTGGCGCCCACTGTGCTGTATGTAACCCAGCCCTTCTTGCAACAAGGCCTGGTTGCCTGGCCGCTGCAGAAGCTGGGCATTGCCCAAAATGGTGTCCAGCGGGGTGCGCAATTCATGGCTCATGTGTGCCAAAAAGTTCATCTTGGCCCGGTTCTCGCTATCTGCCTGGATCAGCCGGTCCTGCAATTCGCGCGAACGCTGCGCCAGGCCCGCAAACAGCACCGGCACCACAAACACCAGCGCCCAGGGGCCGCTGACCAGCTCCACCCGCAAAAACGGCAGCCAGCCCATCACTGCCGCCTGGCGCAAAGTCTCCGGAATCAGCATCAGCACAAAGCCCAACAGCAGGCTACCCGCCGGACGCGAACCACCCCGCCATGCTCCCCAGATGATCCAGATGCCCAAAAGCAGAATGACATAGACGCTTTGGGTCCAAAGCTGCACGGCTGCCTGGTAGCTGACAACGATCGACCATAGCTGCGCCAGCACGGTCAGCAAAACCAGCATCACATAGACCGCAAACACCCTGCGTTGACGCCGTGCGCCTGGCACCAACGTGAAGAAAAACGCCACAAACCCCAAAAGTGCCACCATGGAGGCCAAAGCCCCAAGCTCCACCGGCATCGGCAAATGGGCGGGCCAACCGTAGCGTTGCCAGAAGCCAGCGCGAAAAGACTCCAGTGCAATCTCGCCCGTCATTGCCACCAAAAAATACAGGTACGACCTCTCCCGCGTCTGCACAAAACTCATCGCTGCGTACAGCAGTGCCGCTATCAAACCGCCCAGTGCAAGGGTCAGGCTCAGTTGGTTGAGGCCGGTTGATTCCCGGTACGCATCCGGTGTCCACACGGTGACGCCCAGGTCGACCAAGGTGCGCGAATACACCCGCAGCCACACGGTCTGCGTGCTCCTGGGGGGCAACGTCACCGGCAGCACGCCATAGTGGCGCGGCACATCGGCACGCTGCGCCATCGGGGTGCGAATGCCAGAGTCGAGCCGGGTCCCGTCGGGCAAAAAGAGGCTTACCTCCTCCAGCCGCGGGTGCCCCACTTGCAGCCAGCGCTCCGCCATTTTGTCGCTGCTGTTGTGCAGCTGCAGTTGTAGCCAGAACGCGTGCTGCGCATCCACCCCGCGTGCCACGTTCAGCGGCGCGTCCGGTGGGTCAGATTGCGCCAAACATTGGCCTGACTGGGCTTCAGCCAAAGTGGCTTGGGGCAGTGTCACGCACAGCTGCAGCGCCGCACTGGCTTTGATGCGTTCGCCTTGCTGCACATCCAGCGGCGCGGCCCATGCGGCGCAACAGGCACACGCGCAGCACCAGAGCAAAAGCAACAGCCGGTTAGCCCTTTGCATCCGCTTCCTCCAGTGCGCGATGTGTCTGCGTCTGCCCCCGCAGCTCGCGCGGGGTGCAGCCAAAGCGCTCCCGAAACGCCTTGGCAAAGTGGGCCGGGGACGAAAACCCCAAGTAGTCACTGGCCATGGCCAG
>CAJAVE010000240.1 GCA_903945325.1 uncultured beta proteobacterium
CTGATCCAGCAATCCGCAGTTGCAGCACCCGCTACATACGCAAACATTCGCGACAATCATCACCCACAAAGGCATGTAAACGACCACCCGAAGAATGTGGAGCTAAATGGATAGCCCTTATAAAACACCAGTATTAAAAATTCCATGAAACCCGGCACCCCTCCGCTGCAATCCATCCGTGTTCTGGACCAGTTGCGCGAGCGCATTCGGTACATGCACTATAGCCTCAGTACTGAGCAGGTTTACGTCTACTGGGTGCGGTTTTTTATTCGATGGTCGGGGCACGGCGGTCAAATGCGGCATCCGCGCGAATTAGGGGCGTCCGAGGTAGAGGCCTTTTTGTCCATGCTGGCAACCGAGCGCAAGGTATCGGCTTCCACACACAACCAAGCACTCAGCGCGGTTTTGTTTTTGTATCGTGAAGTATTGGGTGTTGCGTTGCCCTGGCTTGACAACATCAACCGTCCAACCCAAAAGCGGCGCATTCCCAGCGTATTGACCAAGGATGAGGTAGCTGGCTTGCTGGCGCACATGGATGGACAAACCGCGCTGTTGGCGCGCTTGCTGTATGGCACCGGTATGCGGTTAATGGAGGGCATGCGCCTTCGCATCAAGGATGTTGACTTCGACCGCCACGTCATCATCGTGCGTGAGGCAAAGGGCGGCAAAGACCGGGTCGTGATGATGCCGCATGCGCTAGAGCAGAAGTACCCCAAGGTTGGGCACACTTGGGGTTGGTTCTGGATGTTTCCGTCACCGACGTTGTCCATTGACCCTCGCAGCGGTGTCGAGCGACGGCATCACCTGTACGAGGACAGGGTCCAACGTGCTCTCAAGAAAGCGGTTGCGCTGGCCGGGATATCCAAGCCCGTATCTGTCCACACGCTTAGGCACTCGTTCGCCACTCACCTGCTGCAAGCTGGCACCGACATTCGCACGGTACAAGAGTTGCTAGGCCACAGCGATGTTTCCACCACAATGATCTATACGCACGTACTGAAGGTGGCGGCTGGTGGCACGGCAAGTCCACTTGATGCACTCACTGGACTGGCGGGTTGAACGTCGGTTTCCGCCACTAAACTGACACCCGTTAAAGGTCAATTCAACGTTCTGGCGCTATTGCCTGGGTCTCGCTGACCAACCGCATTGGCGATAGTTGAATGGTGATTCAGTATCAAAAATGCTATCAAAATAGTAGCTGTTTGCGCACACTCCACGGGGGCCGCAGGCCAGATCGGCATAATTTTCTTTGGCTACAGCGGGTAAATGGGGTCAGAGCACACATTCGCTACGCGAACGGTGATCCGACCCCATTTCCCCTCGGCATCCTGATGCGCCGCAGAATGCGCCTACCCAATCAGCCTCTGCGCAAATCCCTTGTAAACGGAAACTCCTTGCTGCCCGGCACATTGATGGTGGCGGGTGGCACGTTCATCACACCCGGCGTGTGGCCGGTATCGGTGAAGCGGGTCAAGCGGCGGCTTTCGGCCTCAAACGAGTTGACCGGGAAGCTCTCGTAGCTCAGGCCGCCCGGGTGGGCGACGTGGTACTGGCAGCCGCCCAGCGAGCGCTTCATCCAGGTGTCCACAATGTCGAAGGTCAGCGGTGCGTGCACGCCGATGGTGGGGTGCAGGCTGCTGGGTGGGTTCCAGGCCTTGAAGCGCACACCAGCCACATATTCGCCCACGGTGCCCGTGCTTTGCATGGGCAGGGCGCGGCCGTTGCAGGTGATGACGTAGCGGCTCTCGTTCAGGCCCTTCACGTGCACTTCCATGCGCTCCAGCGACGAGTCCACATAGCGGGCGGTGCCGCCGGGCGCGCCTTCTTCGCCCATCACATGCCAGGGCTCCAGCGCGCAGCGCAGGGTCAGGTCAATACCGGCCGATTGCACGGCGCCCACCAGCGGGAAGCGGAACTCCACGTGCGGTGCAAACCAGCTGGGGTCGAACGGATAACCCGACATCCGCATGTCTTCCACCACATCGTCAAAGTCCATCTTGATGAAAGTGGGCAGCATGAAGCGGTCGTGCAGCTCGGTGCCCCAACGTGTCACGGGTGCTTTGTAAGGGGCTTTCCAGAAGCGGGCTACCAGCGCACGCAGCAGTAGCTGCTGCACGATGCTCATGCGCGGATGCGGTGGCATCTCGAAAGCGCGTAGCTCAAGCAAACCAAGGCGTCCGGTAGCGGAGTCGGGCGAGTACATCTTGTCGATGGAAAACTCGCTGCGGTGTGTGTTACCAGTGGCGTCGATCAGGATGTTGC
>CAJAVE010000241.1 GCA_903945325.1 uncultured beta proteobacterium
CGGGTCGCGCAGGGCTGCCGCCACGGCGTTGGCGCGGACATCGTCTCCCAGCGGACGGTGCGCTGCCAGTGAACCGATGCAGCCGCGCAGCTGCCCATTCTGGGTCAAGGTGACAAAGCAGGCGCCGGGCTCCTGTAGCCATGGCGGCATCTCCACCGCGGCTCCTGGAAGACCCAAAGCGTGAGCGATCGATGCCCGTGCCAGTGCCAGCAGGGTGGGTCCGCGTTCAGTGGATGGCATGGTCATCCTCCGTGAAAGCCACTGCGGCGTAGCCCACGACGCGCTGGCGGTCACCCGCCGTGTCGCCGGAATTGCATTGGGTTAACAGCTGCGCATGCAAGTGGTGCTTGCGTGCGGCCAGCAGCAGCCCGTTGATGGGTGTTGCGCCGCAGGCCTGGGTGTGGGTCAGCGACCCGTCCAGTCTCAGAATGTGGTTCATCGTGGCCTGGTCCGTGGCCTGGGCTTCGGAGTAGGGCAAGAAGTGCGACAGGTCGGAGCTGATAAGGATCAGGGTCTCCGGCCCGCCCCACAGTGCCGAGAGTACCTGCGCCACTTCCGCAGCGCTTGCATCACCGACGGCCAGAGGCACCAGCGTGAAATGGGGAAGGACGGCTTGCAGGAAGGGCAGTTGCACTTCCAGCGAGTGCTCCATCGCGTGCGCCGCCGAGCTGACCGTGACCTGTGGCAAATGGGCCAGAGAATCGATGGCGTCCGTGTCGATTGCGATCTCGCCCAAGGGCGTCGAAAAGGCCTCCACTCCAGGCCCTGCGAGACCGCGCACCGGCACGCGGTGCACCGGCCCCAGCAGCACCACACGGCGAATGGTATGGGCTGCTGGCGTGAGCGTTGCATAGGCCGCTGCCGCTGTGGAGCCAGAATAGACGTAGCCCGCGTGGGGCACGATCAGCGCCTTGGGTGCGACTGCTGACTGGGAATGGTGTGCGGACGCGTCAGCCAGCATGCGGCCAATACCCTCCGCCAGCGCGTGGCTGTTGCCAGGGTAAAAAGTACCGGCGACTGCTGCTTTGCGAACCTGGTGCATAGAACCCCCATAAAGTGTGGCGCGAGCCGCCCTGACGATTTAGCTTGGGGCAGACCCGGCGCAATCAAGCAAGGGTGGTGGATTTGCCTGCAAATGTCAACATCAGGGTCTTTTTGGCCTGTAGACACCGCAGGCATTGCGTAAGCAGCTATCGAAACAATAGCGGGCTTGGTGCTCTCAAATCGCCAGGGCCGGGTCTTCCTGCACGCAATACATTGTTGTGGTTTGCTTATTTCACAAATTTCTGAGGTGGTAAAGCGAGAGTGCGGCCGCTGCAACACACCATTCATGTCCCCCAAATCCACCGTGTCGCCCAACCTGCCGTCGTCTTCGACCCTGCGCGCCCACGCGCTCCAGCACCTGGCTGATGACGAAAGTTTTTCCCGACCCGGTGGGCGCACGCAAGAGGCATGGCGGCGAAGGCTGGCGCATTGGCTATTGGACAGAGCGTTTCGCAGCGGCCTCGTAGACCGCATTGCGATTGCGCTTGCCCACAGCAACCACGACAACAATGAGTTCTTCATCACGAACCGCATAGACCAGCCGGTATCCCACGGCTCGAAGTTTGATCTTGTAACGATCCTTCTGGCCGCTCAACTGTGCAGAAGGTATTCTCGGATTTACAAGGCGCTCTGCAAGCCGTGATTTGAACTGCTCGCGGATCGTCGCATCGAGTTTGCCCCACTCTTTCAGCGCATCCTCCACGAATCCCAGTTCAAAGGTCATCCAGCTTGACCTTGATGACCGCTTGATTGATACGCGCGTTAGCGATGGCATTCAACTCCAGGTCCTCGATCCGATCCATCAACGCCTCATACGCACTTGCAGGCACACAATAGAACGCCGGCGCATTGCGGTTCAGAATGGCCACGGGAAAGCCTTCACCAGCAGCAACCGTACCCATGGGATTGCGTTTGAGTTCCGAGACGCTGGCGGTAATTTCAGTCAGAATTTGATGTGACATGCGCTGCTCCAAGACCTGTTAAGGGTACCAATAATAGCACTCCCATGAGATGCTTACGCACCAATTCTTAGCCAGGAGTGGACGGGGTTGAGTGTCAAAGAGCGCAAGCGGGCGGGCGCATTGCGCGCCAGGCCCGCAAGCAACTGGAGGACCAGACCGGTCAGTCTGTGGTGTCTGGAGAAAATTACCTCGCATCTTCTACAGCAAGAAAAAATACCAAGTGCATTAGTAAAAAGTAGCTCTAGCCCCCGCAGATATTGCGCAAGCAGCTATTAAATAAATAGCAATTTCGGCGCAATCAAATCGCCAGGGCCGGGTCTTCCTGTACGAACACCCTGGCCTTGCGCGGGGTGGCCACCACATCGTCACCCTCTTTAAGCCCCAGCGCCTTGAACTCCTGCGCGCCAAGGTGCGCCTCCAGCAGGTCTTTGGCACCCGAGGTGGACCCGCTGTGGGGTTCGAGTTCCAGCCGGGCAATCGGGCCCACCACCACGGCGCGCACCAGCCTGGCTGCAATGCCCTGGTGTGCCTTTGTCGCGGCGTAGCGGGTGATGTCCAGATCGTGCGGGCGCACGTAAGCCATGGCCTTTGCATCCTGGGTGGCGGCGTGCTCGGGGCTTTGCAGGCGCACGCCTTGAGCGGTGTCGCCCAGCAGCATTTCGCCTTCATGCGCGCGTCCATGGAATAAATTCACGTCACCCAGAAAGCCGTACACAAAGGGGCTGGCCGGGTGGTCCCACACCTCCTGCGGTGAGCCCACTTGTTCGACCACGCCGCTGTTCATCAGCACCACGCGGTCGGCCACTTCCAGCGCCTCTTCCTGGTCGTGGGTTACAAAGATACTGGTCACATGCAGTTCGTCGTGCAGCCGGCGCAGCCAGCGCCGCAACTCCTTGCGCACCTTGGCATCCAGCGCGCCAAAGGGTTCGTCCAGCAGCAGCACCTTGGGTTCTACTGCGAGTGCGCGCGCCAGGGCAATGCGCTGGCGCTGCCCGCCGGAAAGCTGGGCCGGAAAGCGGTCAGCAAGCCAGTCGAGCTGCACCAGTTTCAGCAGGTCCATGACCTTCTGCTTGATCACGGCATCGCTGGGGCGCGTGGCCTTGGGGCGCATGCGCAGGCCAAACGCCACGTTGTCGAACACGCTCATGTGGCGGAACAGCGCGTAGTGCTGGAACACAAAGCCGACGTTGCGCTCGCGCACGTGCACGTCGGTGGTGTCTTCGCCGCTGAAGAAAATGTGGCCCTGATCGGCGGTTTCCAGCCCGGCAATGATGCGCAGCAGCGTGGTTTTGCCGCAGCCCGACGGCCCCAGCAGGGCGATCAGTTCGCCTGATTCAATGTCCAGACTCACGTCCTTCAGAGCATGGAAGTTGCCGAAGGCTTTGCTGACGTTACGGATGGCAATACTCATGGGGTGCTCATTTCACACGCTGGACACGGCATGGGCCGCGAGGGGTTTTTCGGGGGGCAAAGTGGCGGCCTCTTTTTCAGCACGCTCAAACTGCCATTCAACAAAAGACTTGATCGCCAGGGTCACCAACGCCAGCAACGCCAGGAGCGAGGCGACGGCAAAGGCTGCAACCGACTGGTATTCGTTGTACAGAATTTCTACATGCAGCGGCATGGTGTTGGTCTGGCCACGGATGTGGCCGGACACCACCGACACCGCGCCAAACTCCCCCATCGCCCGTGCGTTACACAAAATCACGCCATAGATCAGCCCCCACTTGATGTTGGGCAGCGTCACATGCCAGAAGGTTTGCCAGCCGGTGGCGCCCAGCACCTGTGCGGCCTGTTCTTCTTCGGTGCCCTGCGCCTGCATCAGGGGAATGAGCTCGCGGGCGATGAAGGGGAAGGTCACGAAGATGGTGGCCAGCACAATGCCTGGCACGGCGAACACAATTTTGATGTCGTGCGCCTGTAGCCATGGGCCAAACCAGCCCTGCGCGCCAAACATCAGTACATAGATCAAACCGGCCACCACGGGCGACACCGAGAACGGCAGATCCACCAGTGTCGTCAGAAAGGCCTTTCCGCGAAACTCGTACTTGGCAATGGCCCAGGCCGCAGCCACGCCAAAGACCAGGTTCATGGGGACTGCAATGGCGGCCGTGATGAGTGTCAACCGGATGGCGCTCCAGGCATCGGGTTCCTTGAAGGCTTCAAAGAAAGCTCCCGAGCCCTTGCGCAGGGCCTCGGCGAACACGGCCGCCAGCGGCAATATCAGGAACAGGAAGATAAAGGCCAGCGCAAGGCTGATCAGGCTCCACTTCACCCAGGCGGGCTCCGTGGTTCCGGCGCGTGCGGTGCGAATGCTGTGTGTTGCGCTCATGACGAGACTCCCCGCTTGCGTTGCCAGGCTTGCAGCGCATTGATCAGCAGCAGCAGGGCGAATGAAATCACCAGCAGCACCACCGCTACCGCCGTGGCACCGGCATAGTCATATTGCTCCAGCTTGCCAATGATGATCAGCGGTGTGATCTCCGAAATCATGGGCATGTTGCCGGCAATAAAAATGACCGAGCCATATTCCCCAATCGCACGCGCAAACGCCATGGCAAAACCAGTCAGCAGGGCCGGTGCCACGGTGGGGAAGATCACGTAGCGAAAGGTCTGCCAGCGCGTCGCACCCAGGCAGGTGGCGGCTTCTTCGAGTTCCTTCTCGGCGTCTTCCAGCACCGGCTGCACAGTGCGCACCACAAAGGGCAAACCAATGAAAATCAGCGCAATCACGACGCCATTGCGGTTGAATGCCAGCTGAATCCCATAGGGTTCCAGCAGGCTGCCGATCCAGCCGTTGCTGGCCAGCAGTGCGGTGAGCGAAATGCCGGCCACGGCGGTGGGCAGCGCAAACGGCAGGTCCACCAGCGCGTCAACGATCTTCTTGCCGGGAAAGCTGTAACGCACCAAAACCCAGGCGATTAACAGGCCAAATAAGGCATTCACAACGGCTGCAATAAACGACGCACCAAAAGTCAGTCGGTAGGCGGCCATCACGCGCGGGCTACTGACGGCAAACACAAACTGCTCCCAGGTCAGCGTGAAGGTCTTGAACACCAGGGCGGAGAGCGGAATCAGCACGATCACGCTCAGGTAAAACAGGGTGAATCCCAGCGTCAGTTTGAAGCCGGGCAGCACGCGGCGCGCGGGCCGTCGTGCTGGCTGCTGGGCAAGCGGCCAGTCAGTGGTGAGCGAAGCCGACATACTTACTTGACCGTGTACAGCTTGTCGAACTGGCCGCCGTCGTTAAAGTGCACCTTCTGCGCTTCGGCAAACGAGCCGAAGAACTCATCCACGGTGAACAACTGGATGGGCTTGAAGGTGCTGGCGTACTTCTTCAGGATGGCCGCATTGCTGGGGCGAATGGCGTGCTGGGCGGCAATCTCCTGCGCAGCATCGGAATAGAGGAAGTTAAGGTAAGCCTTTGCCTGCTCGGCAGTGCCCTTTTTCGCCACAGTGCGCTCCACCACGGCCACAGGGTTCTCGGCAACTATCGAGCTGCTGGGGTGGACTGCATCAACCTTGCCCGCGCCAAATTCCTTGTCCACCGACACCACTTCGGATTCGAACGTGATCAGCACGTCACCAATATTGCGCTGCAGGAAGATGGTGGTGGCGTCACGTCCGCCCTTGGCCAGCACCGGCACGTTCTTGTACAGCTTGCCCACAAACTCGGCGGCCTGTGCATCGGTGCCGCCCTTCTTGCGCACCGAGCCCCAGGCTGCCAGATACGCCATGCGACCATTGCCGCCGGTCTTGGGGTTGACCACAATGACCTGCACGCCGGGCTTGACCAGGTCATCCCAGTCCTTGATGCCCTTGGGGTTGCCATTGCGGGTCAGGAACAGCATGGTCGAACTGGTGGGCGCAGCGTTGTTGGGAAACCGGGTGGCCCAGTCTTTGGCAACGATGCCGGTGCCCGCCAGAAAATTGACATCGGTGGTGGTGTTCATGGTCACCACATCGGCATCAAGCCCGTCGTTCACCGCCCGTGCCTGCGCGCTGGAGCCGCCGTGGCTTTGGTCGATCTTGATGTCTTTCCCGGTAGTCTTCTTGTAGCTGGCGATGAAGGCGGCGTTAACGTCCTTGTAAAACTCGCGTGACACGTCGTATGACGCGTTCAGCAGCGTCACCTGAGCTGCTACCAAATTGCTAGCTGTTAGCGCAATGACGGCGAGGGCTATGCGTGTTTTTAGTGGCGGATTCAAGTACGAAGTGCAACGCTTTGAACCCGGGTTGGGCCAAGAGTGAATAGGATGCACTTTTGTGACCGGCCAGTCCCAAACGTTGCACCATGACCTATACACACGTGACCCAAGAAGAACGATACCAAATCCACCACCTCAAGCGCCAAGGCATTCATCTGTCGCAAATTGCCGCAGAACTTGGACGCAGCGGCTCGACGATCAGCCGCGAGCTCAGGCGCAATACCAGCACCCGGGGCTACCAAC
>CAJAVE010000242.1 GCA_903945325.1 uncultured beta proteobacterium
GCCGCCGAGCTGGACCTGCCGCTGGTTGAGGACAATCCCTATGGTGACCTGTGGTTTGACAAAGAGCCACCCGCACCGCTGACCGCCCGCAACCCCGATGGCTGCATCTACCTGGGCTCGTTTTCCAAGGTGCTGGCACCCGGCCTGCGCCTGGGCTTTATCGTAGCGCCTAAGGCGGTGTACCCCAAGCTGCTGCAGGCCAAACAGGCCGCCGACCTGCACAGCCCCGGCTTCAACCAGCGCATGATCACCGAGGTCATGAAAGACGGTTTTCTGGACCGCCACATCCCCACCATCCGCGCCCTGTACAAGGGCCAGCGCGACGCCATGCTGGCGGCGCTGAAGAAAGACATGCCCAGTGATGTAACCTGGAACTCGCCCGATGGCGGAATGTTCCTATGGGCGCGTCTGCCCGAAGGCATGAACGCACAGGACCTGTTGCCCATCGCCGTGGACAAGGGCGTGGCCTTTGTGCCGGGTGCGGCCTTCTACAACGACCACGGCGACCCACGCACCATGCGCCTGTCGTTCGTGACACCCGATGGCGATGAAATCCGCAGAGGCGTGGCCGCGCTGGCCTCCGCCATTGCCGAGCACCGCAAGGCCTGAGCGTTCGAGAAGTCCGAATGCAGCAACGCCCCTTCAAGCAAGTCGACGTCTTCACCGCCACGCCTTACTACGGCAACCCGTTGGCGGTAGTGCTGGATGGCACCGGTCTGACGGACGACCAGATGCAGCGCTTTGCCCGCTGGACCAACCTGTCGGAGACCACCTTCCTGTTGCAGCCCACCGCCGCAGGCGCCGCCAGGGGTGCCGACTACCAGGTGCGCATCTTCACCACATCGTACGAAATGCCGTTTGCCGGCCACCCCACGCTGGGCAGCTGCCATGCATGGCTGGATCATGGTGGCGTGCCCAAAACGGCAGGCATCGTGGTGCAGGAATGCCAAGTGGGGCTGGTCACCATTCGCCACGCCGCTCGCAACGCCTTCGCCGCCCCAGCACTGCGTCGCTCCGATGCAGCACCGGAGCTGGTGCAGGCTCTGACGGATGCATTAGGCCTGCCGCGTTCTGCAGTGCTGGCCAGCCAGCATCTGAACAATGGACCCAGCCATTTTGGCCTGCTGCTCGACAGCCAGCAACGCGTACTGGACCTCGCACCGGACTTCAGTCAACTGCGCGCTGCCATGCAGGGAGCGGCCATCACCGGCGTCGGCGTGGCCAGCGTGCATGGGGGCGAAGCAGCCAGCGTCGGGCTGATCGTGCGCTCCAACCGCGAAGCCCGGGCGTTCACGGGTATCTCTTCAAGCGCATCAGCCGCTGTCAACTCGCAGGAAGACCCCGATGTAGAAGTGCGATTCTTCTTTGACCACGGTCACGGTGTGGGCGAAGACCCGGTTACCGGGAGCTTCAACGCAAGCCTGGCGCAATGGCTCATTGCCGAGGGCCGTGCACCGCGAAGCTACATGGCGGCGCAGGGCACCTGCATCGGGGTGCAAGGACGCGTCCACATCCACCAGGATGCTTCGGGGCAAGTGTGGGTCGGCGGCGACGCGGTGACCTGTATCTCCGGCACCGTGTACCTATAAACGCTGATGCGCGCGCCACTGAAATGCCAGCCGTGCGCTAATATGGGCGTCACTCGTCTTTAGGGAACGGCATGGCGCGAGCAAATCCACTTTTCAAACCCAAGGTAACCGACGATGAAATCGTGTTCCTGGAGGACTCACCGCCTGGACCTCCCGCTGTCGCACAGTTGGTTTTGCCATGGAAGGTACTGATCGTCGACGACGAACCCAGCGTACATGACGTCACCCGGATGGTGATGGGCAATCTGCGGTTCGAGGGCCGCCCCATCGAATTGACGTCGGCTTTCAGTGGGCGCGAAGGACGCGCGATTCTGCAGGCTTCGTCAGACTTTGCCCTGGCCATCGTCGATGTCGTGATGGAAAACGACCACGCCGGTCTTGACCTGGTGCGTGACATTCGTGAAGAGCTCAAGCTCGATTCACTGCGCATCCTGTTGCGTACCGGGCAACCTGGCCAGGCACCGGAGAATGATGTCATAGAACGCTACGAGATCAATGACTACAAGGACAAGACCGAACTGACCGCCACCAAACTGCGCACCGCCGTATTTGCAGCATTGCGTGGCTACCGAGATTTGTGCACGATTGCCCGCCAGCGTGCCGGGCTGATCCGGGTGCTCGACAACACCACCCTCATCCTCAAATCATCGTCGCTCGACAGTTTTGCCAGCGCCGTGCTGGAGCAGGTGGTCAATCTGATTGCTGGTGCTGAAAGCGCCCTGTATTGCATCACCCAACCGACCGGCGAAGGCGAATCCCGGTTGCACCACACGCTGGCCGCGACCGGCGCATTGATCGATCTGCGCCAAACATCCTCGCTTGCAGATTTGCCATTCGAAGTGGGTGGCGCCATCGAAAAGGCGCTGGCCGCACACAACTCGGTGTATGTGACCGAAGGCTATGTGCTCTATCAGCGCAGCGAGGCCGGGTACGAGAGCGTTTTGTATTTCCGGATCGGGCGCGAACTCGATGAAATCGAGCGCCAGCTGCTGACCTTGTACTGCACCAATGTGGCGCTGACCTACCAGAACCTGCTGGTCAACGAAGACACCATTGAAACCCAGCGCGAAATGGCCTATATCCTGGGCGAAGCCGTGGAGCACCGCAGCCCAGAAACCGGTGCCCATGTTCAGCGGGTCGCACTGTATGTCGAACGGCTGGCCCAGTTATACGGCCTGTGCGAACGCGAATGCACGCTGCTCAAACGGGCCGCGCCGTTGCACGATCTGGGCAAGATTGCGACACCCGACCACATCTTGCAAAAACCCGGCCCGCTGGACGCCCAGGAGTGGGCGACCATGCAACAACACGCGCAAGTCGGCGCCGAGATTCTTGGCCGCTCAAACCGGGTCATCCTGCAAAAGGCGGCTGAACTGGCGGGCAGCCACCACGAAAAATGGGACGGCTCCGGTTATCCGAAGGGTCTCGCCGGAGAAACCATTCCCCTTTCGGGGCGTCTGGTGGCGCTGGCTGATGTGTTCGATGCGCTGGCGATGAAGCGTGTGTACAAGCCAGCATGGCCGCGCCAAAAGGTGCGGGAGTTTTTGATAGAACAGTCGGGACGCCACTTCGAGCCGCGCCTGATCGAACTCCTGATAGCCCATGAGGGCGAGTTTTACGCCATTCAGGATTCATTGCAGGATTGAGGTGAGGGCATCATGGAAAGCCGTCTTGAAGACATCATGCTGCAGGTCTCGCAGAGCCAACTGATTGATGGCGGCCAGCAGGCGCAGGCGATCCGCCTGGTGCTCGATAGCGTCTGTTCAGGCCTGGTGATCCAGCGGGCAGGTGTCTGGTTCTTTGATAAAGCACTCAGCGGAATACGTTGCAACCTGCTGATTGATCGCGCCAACAACACCGAGAGCGAAGACATCCTGCTGACCGAGCGCGATTATCCGCGCTACTTTGCCGGACTGATCAAGGCGCGTGCCATTGTCGCCAATGACGCGTGCAATGACCCCGCCACGAGCGAGTTTCGTGATGGATATCTGGTTCCGCTGGGCGTCACGTCCATGCTGGACGTCCCCATCCGCCATCACGGCAGCATGATCGGCATCATCTGCGCCGAGCACACCGGGCCGATGCGCCAGTGGAGTTCCGATGAGGTGACCTTCGCCAGCAGTCTGGCCGATCTGGTCGGTCGCGCCATCAATGCCCGCACCAGTCTGGATGCGCAAACCGAGTTATTGGAGCTGAACCGCGAGCTCGAAACCCGGGTTGAACAACGCACCGCACAGCTGAAAATGGCACAGTCGCAATTGGTTGAATCGGAAAAAATGGCGGCACTCGGTGGTCTGGTGGCTGGAGTTGCCCACGAAGTGAATACACCACTGGGCGTTGCAGTTACAGCGGTCAGCCTTCTGCAGGAGAGCATCAACGGCCTGCAGCGGCGCTTTGATGTCGGCGAACTGGATGAACCGCATTTCGTAGCGGCCATGTCCGAACAGCACCGCGTGCTTGCACTGCTGGAGGAAAACCTGCGGCGTGCGGCCAACCTGGTCAAAAGCTTCAAGCAGACTGCCGTCGATCAGAGCGCCGACACGCGGCAGGTTTTTGATCTGCGCGGGCTCGTCGAACGCACACTCGATGCGGTGCATCCGGCCACACGAAAGGTGTGCAGTGTGATCGAAGTAGCGATGCACCGCGAATATCAATTTGACTCCTATCCCGGTGCCTTTGGGCAGATTCTCACCAACCTGCTGATGAATACGGTGCGCCATGCCTTCACGCAGCTTGACTCGGTCAACCGGATTCAAATTGAATGCGCTGAGGCACAAAAGCCGGGCCATGTGCGTCTGACCGTCACCGACAACGGCGCCGGCATCGCCCCGGAAAACCTGCCGCGTATCTTTGAACCTTTCTTTACCACCCAGCGCGGCCGGGGTGGCAGCGGACTGGGTCTGTCAATCTGCTACAACCTGGCCAGCCAGCGCCTCGGCGGCAAACTGCAGGTGGACAGCACGCGCGGTTCCAGAACAGTGTTCACGCTCGAAGTTCCGATGCGGGCGCCCTGACGCGGCCGAACACGCTCCACGACAGCGGCCCACATTTCCATGACAGTTGCCACGCCCCGCTTTGTTACCGGCTCGCTGATGCGCCACGTCGTGGTCATGGCTGGCACCGGTGCCATCGGCCTGGTCGCGATTTTTGCCGTGGACCTGATCAACCTGCTGTACATCTCCATGCTGGGTGAGCAAGCTATTGCCGCTGCAGTCGGATTTGCAGGCGTGGTGGGTTTCTTCATGCTGTCGCTGTTTATCGGGCTGCTGATTGGCGTCACAGCCACCGTTTCACGCACCCTCGGTGCAGGGCAGATGCTCGAGGCTCGTGCCCTGGCCACCTCCAGCCTGGTGCTGGTGGCCGCCATTGCCGCGCTGGTGTCGGGCCTGACACTCGTATTTCTGGAGCCGCTGCTGCACCTGCTGGGCGCGCGGGACCGTATTCTGGAATTGGCACAGCGCTTTCTGCACATTTCATTGCCCTCCACCGTGATGCTGGGTGTCGGCATGGTCTGCTCGGCACTGCTGCGTTCGGTAGGCGATGCGCGCCGCGCGATGATGGTCACGCTGCTTCCCGCCGTCGTGACGGCAGTGCTCGACCCTTTGTTCATCTTCGTTTTCGAGCTGGGGCTGGACGGAGCCGCCATCGTGGTGGTGATTGCGCGCACGGTGCTGGTCAGCGTCGGGCTGTATGGGGCGTGGCACGTTCACCACCTGCTGGCGCGTTTTGACAGCAGCAGACTGCGTGCCGATGCCCGACTGCTTTCCGTGGTGGCTGGCCCTGCCGTGCTGACCAATCTGGCCACGCCGGTGGCCGCGGCTTTTGTCACGCACAGTGTTGCCGCATTTGGTGTGTCCGCAGTGGCAGGCCAGGCCACCATCGAGCGCCTGACGCCGGTAGCCTTTGGGCTGATCTATTCGCTCAGCGGCGCGGTTGGCCCGGTGTTCGCGCAAAACCTGGGGGCCAAGCGCTTCGACCGGGTCCGTGACAGTTTGCGTGCCAGCCTGGTGTTCATGGTGGGCTCGGTTGCGCTGGCCTGGTTGCTGCTGGCGCTGCTGCAGGGCCCACTGATCCGCGTATTCTCGCTGGACGGCCTGGCGGCGCAGATGGTGCACGCATTCTGCAGCTGGCTGGCCGCCAGCTTCTTCTTTATGGGCGCCCTGTTTGTTGCCAATGCTGCGTTCAACAATCTGGGACGCCCCCTGTGGTCTACCGGCTTCAACTGGGCGCGCGCCACGCTGGGCACCATCCCGTTTGCCTGGTGGGGCTCGCACTACGGGCCGGTGCAAGTATTGGTCGGCCAAGCCGTTGGGGCCGCCATTTTTGGCTCACTTGCGCTGGCATGCGCGTTCTGGCTGACCCGCTCGCTGGGCGAACCCGGCCGCTAGAGACATGCAACCCCCACACTCCACGGCTGCGCCGGTCACTACCCCCACGCTGGACCACCTGGTGGTCATGGCGGCCAGCCTGGAAGAAGGCGTAGCCTGGTGCGAGGCCACCCTGGGTGTGACACCCGGCCCCGGCGGCGAGCACCCGCTGATGGGCACGCACAACCGCCTGCTGAAGATTGCCACGGCCGACTTCCCGACCGCTTACCTGGAAATCATTGCTATCCATCCAGTAGCTACACCATCAATACCGACGGGCGCTAGACGCTGGTTTGACATGGATGATCCGGCGCTGCGGACCCGTATAGCGCAACAGGGACCGACGCTGGTGCATGCCGTGGTCAGCGTGCCAGACATCCACGCCAGCGTGGCTGCTCTGGCTGCGCAAGGCCTGGACCGGGGCGAGGTGCTACAGGCATCGCGTCCTACAGCCCGCGGCCTGCTGCAGTGGCACATCACGGTGCGCCCGGATGGCCAGCGGCTGTTCGACGGCTGCCTGCCCACCTTGATCCAATGGGGGCCTACGCACCCCACCGACCATATGCTGACCAGCGGCGTAACCCTGCACCGCCTGCGCGTTCAGCACCCACAGGCCGACACGCTGCGTGCTGCCTACCTGAGGCTCGGCTGGACCGCGCCGGCGGTTGACGCCGGTGCGCCCCAACTGAGCGCGATTTTGCAAACCCCCAGGGGACTCTTCGAGATCCACACATGAACCTGCCCACCCTGCAAGACATCGAATACAGCGCCCAAGTGGTGTACCGCGAATTTGCCGCCACGCCGCAGTACCACTGGGGCCAGCTCAGCAGCAAGCTGGGCGCCACCTGCTGGGTCAAACACGAGAACCACACCCCGGTGGGCGCTTTCAAAATTCGCGGCGGCCTGACCTACTTTGACCAGCTGGCACGCAGCGGCAGCCTACCGACCGAGGTGATCAGCGCCACGCGCGGCAACCACGGCCAGAGCATTGGCTGGGCGGCGCGCTCCCACGGCGTTGCCTGCACCATCGTCGTACCGTACGGCAACTCAATGGAGAAGAATGCCGCCATGCGCGCTCTGGGTGTGACGCTGGTCGAGCACGGCAGCGACTTCCAGGAAAGCCGGGAACACGCCATGGCGCTGGCAAAGCAGCGCGACGCGCACATGGTGCCCAGCTTCCACGTCAACCTCCTGCGCGGAGTCGCCACCTATTGGTGGGAGCTGTTCAAAGCCGTGCCGCAGTTGGACGTGGTGTATGTGCCCATTGGCCAGGGCTCGGGCGCCTGCTCAGCCATTGTCGCCAAAGCTGCGCTGGGCCATAGGGCACGCATCGTCGGCGTGGTCAGCGCCCACGCCACCACCTATGCTGACTCGCTGGCCGCCGGGCATGTGGTGGAAGCGCCGGTGACCACGCTGCTGGCCGACGGCATGGCCTGCCGCGTGGCCGATGCCGAAGCGCTGGCCATCCTGCAAGGCAACATCGACCACATCGTCCAGGTGACGGATGCCGAAGTAGCCCAGGCGATGCGCGACATCTTTGCCTGCACGCACAACGTGGCCGAAGGTGCAGGAGCCGCAGCATTTGCGGCAGCCATGCAGGAACGTGCCCAATTGGCCGGTCAAACCGTGGGCCTGGCGCTCAGTGGTGGCAATGTGGACAGCGCCACGCTGGCCGATGTGCTTCGAAATGTATAGCTGCTTACGCAATGTTAACGGGGCCTAAAGGCCAATTTGGCCCTTCAATCCACTGCCGGAAGCCTTAGTGCGGCACGCAATCCGCCCAGTGGAGAATCCAGCAATTCCAGTCGGCCGCCATACAGGCGTGCCAGGTCATCGACGATGGCCAGGCCCAACCCCGAACCCGGAACCTGCTCGTCGGCGCGCACGCCGCGGCGTATCACCGCCGAACGCTGCTGCGCGTCAAGCCCCGAGCCGTCGTCATCCAGCGTGATGGTCAGCGTGCCGCCATCGTTGTCAGCACGGATCTCGACCCGGTGTCCTGCCCACTTGCAGGCGTTGTCCAGCAGGTTGCCCAGCATTTCGTGCAAGTCCTGCGTCTCACCACGAAAGGCAAGTTCCGGTGCGCAGCTCGCCACGGCAATGGCAATATCACGTTGCGCATGGATGCGCTGCATGACCCGCACCAGGCCTTCGACCACCGGCAGCAACACGGTTTTCGCACCCGGCACGCGGGTGGCGGCAGCGGCCTGGGCACGCGCCAGGTGGTAGTCGACCTGGCGGCGAGCCTGGCCGATCTGCTCCACTACCAGACGGGCCAGCTCCGGGTCATGCTGCTTCGGGGTCTGGGCTGCATTGGCCATCACGCTCAGCGGGGTTTTGAGGGCGTGTGCCAGGTTACCGGCGTGGGTGCGGGCGCGCTCCACCACGGCGGCGTTGTGCGCCAGCATGGTGTTGAACTCTTCGACCAACGGCATCACCTCGATGGGGAAGTCGCCTTCCAGACGCTGCGTTTCGCCCTCTCGGACTTTGGACAGCGCGGTACGCATGGCACGCAACGGTGACAGCCCGACCGACACCTGAACGATGGCTGCCAGCACCACGCCGCTACCCAGCACACCCAGCGCCAGCCACAGGGCGATGTTAAAACGGCTCACCGGCTCGGCCATCAGAGCCACATCCGCAGCGACCAGCAGGCGCAGGCTGTGGGGTTTTCCATCGGGGCTGTCGTCCAGGCGCACCATTCGCTCCACCACGCTCAGGCGCTTGTTCTGCGGGCCTGCCACGGGGTGCAGATGCACGTCACCTTCGACTAACGCATCTGCTTGCACGGCCAGCGCCGTGTCCCATAGCGACCGTGAGCGCAGCGGCGCCCTCGGGGCGGCTCCACGCTGTACGGCGTCATCCACTTGCCAGTAGTAACCGGAGTAGGGTCGCCCAAAGCGGGGGTCACTCAGCGGCAGCGCCAGCTGCGCTTTGCCTTGGGCATCCAGCGAGATCTGGGCGGTCAGGTGGTCCAGATGGGTGCGCAGCTCGGCATGAAACTGGGCTTCCACATGCTGGCGAAACAGGTTGCCCAGACCCCAGCCCGCCACCAGAATCGTGCCCACAACCCAGAACAGGGTACCTGCCAGCAGGCGGATGCGTAGCGAGTGGTGCCAGGCGGCGGGTGCCATGGTCAGCGCGTCAGGAACCGGCACTCAGCCGGTAACCCAGACCGCGCACGGTGACGATCAGCCCCGGTGGCAGCTTCTTGCGCAGCCGGGCGATGAAGACCTCGACCGTGTTGGAGTCGCGATCGAAATCCTGTTCGTAAATATGCTCCACCAGAACACTGCGCGACACCACCTCGTCGCGGTGGTGCATCAGGTAGTCCAGAACCCGGTACTCATGGCTGGTCAGGGTCAATGCCTGGCCGTCAATGAGTGCGCGGCTGTTGCGCACGTCCATGGTCAGCGGCCCACAAACCAGTTCCGAGCTGGCATGGCCACCCGCTCGGCGGATCAGACCGCGCAGGCGGGCCAGCAACTCTTCCATGTGGAAAGGCTTGGTGAGGTAGTCATCCGCTCCGGCGTCGATGCCGGAGACCTTCTCGTGCCAGCCGTCCCGCGCCGTCAGGATCAACACCGGCATGGTCCTCCCGGCGGCACGCCACTTGCGCAGCACCGTGATGCCGTCCATCTTCGGCAACCCCAGGTCCAGCACC
>CAJAVE010000243.1 GCA_903945325.1 uncultured beta proteobacterium
ACCAATATTCTGGCCCAGAATGCCGCCGTAGAGGCGGCCCGTGCGGGCGAGCAGGGCCGGGGCTTTGCGGTGGTGGCCAGCGAAGTAAGGTCCCTGGCCGGGCGCAGCGCCGAGGCGGCCAAAGAAATCCAATCGCTCATCAACGCCAGTGTGGAGCGTGTGGAGCACGGTACGGCCCTGGTGGCCCAGGCCGGCACCACCATGACCGAGGTGGTGGACAGTATCAAGCGCGTGACCGACATCGTGGGCGAGATCAGCGCGGCCAGCAACGAGCAGAGCATCGGCGTACAACAGGTTGGCGAAGCGGTTACCCAGATGGACCAGGCCACGCAGCAGAACGCCGCGCTGGTGGAGGAGATGGCCGCAGCGGCCAGCAGCCTGAAGAGCCAGGCACAGGAGCTGGTTCAGGTGGTGGCCGCCTTTAAAGTGGACGCTGGCGGCCAAGACTGGCGCAGTCGCTAAGCCACCACCCTCGCCAGCACCCAGGCCACCAGGTCTGGCGCTTCAAGCGGCTTGCTGAACAGGTAGCCTTGCCCTTTGTCGCATCCCAGCGTCGCCATCAACGCGGCCTGGCCTTGTGTCTCAATGCCTTCGGCCACTGTGCCCAATCCCAGCGTCTGGGCCATGCGAATGGTCGCTTCGATCAACACCAGATGGTAGGCGCTGGTCTCCGCCTGGCTCACAAAAGACCGATCCACCTTGACGTAATTCACCGGCAACTCATGCAGGCACGACAGAGACGAATAACCGGTCCCGAAATCGTCCAGCGACAAAGCCACGCCCAGTTCCCGAATGGCATGCAAGGTCGCCAACACCACGGCATCCTGCGCAGCCAGGCTTTCGGTCACTTCCAGCACCAGCTGTTGGGGCGACAGGCCATTGGCCCGCAGGGCGTCCTGCACATCGGCCACAAGCCCTGGCTGGCGCAGTTGGGCGCGTGACAAGTTGACCGCCAACGAAGGCGATTTGCTGCATGCCGTCGCAAACGGCATGGCGGCAAATGCACGACACGCAGTCTGCAACACAAACTGCCCAAGTGCGCCAATCAAGCCGCAGGCCTCGGCTATTGGAATGAACTCCACGGGCGACACCAGGCCGCGCTGTGGATGACGCCAACGCAACAAAGCCTCAACCCCGGCAAATTCACCACTGCCCAAGTTGACCAGGGGTTGGTACACCACGAATAGCTGATGCTGCTCCAACGCCTGGCGCAAGTCATTTTCCAGCGATACGGTTGCGCTGACCTGGTGCCGCATGCTGGGCTCAAACATGACATAACGACCCCGCCCGGTGCGTTTGGCTTCATACATGGCAATGTCGGCATCACGCAGCACGCTGTCGGCGTCATCGGCTGCGTGGGTACTGGTCACAATGCCAATGCTGGCCGATGAAACCACTCGGTGCACCCCAATCGAGTACGGCATGGACAGCACATCAATCAGGCGGCTGGCGACAATTTCGGCATCCAGATCACCGCGGATGTCGTCCAGCAGCACCACAAATTCATCGCCACCGATGCGGGCAGCCACGTGGGCAAAGTCACTGGTCTGAATCAGACTGTCACCCGGACGCAAACTGTCCTGCATACGGCTGGCAATCTGGCGTAGCAGTTCGTCGCCCACACTGTGCCCCAAGGTGTCATTGACCTGCTTGAAGCGGTCAAAGTCCATGAACAGAACCGCAAACTGGTAGCCGGGCTGGGCTCGTCCTCGGGCAATCGCCTGTTCAATGGCGTTGAGCAACACACTGCGGTTGGGTAGCTGGGTCAGCTCGTCCGTGCGCGCCGCATGGCGCAACTCGTGCTCCATCGCCTTTTGCGCCTGTACATCCATCGCCACGCCCGCCATGCGCAATGCACGCCCCTCGGTGGAGCGATCCACCACAGCACCCACAAACATCATCCAGATCCAGCGTCCGCTGGCGTGTTTGAGCCGGACTGACATGCGCAATGGCACAGTGGAGTCTCGTAGTTGCGCCTTGACCGCCGCTATCCACGGGGTGAAATCGTCAGGATGAATCAGGGCATTCCAGGCCTGGAAAGTCATACCCAATTGATCTCGCTGGTAACCCAGTATCTCCAGCATGCGGTCATTGCAGTGCATGGCTCCGCCCTGGACTTCCCACTGCCAGGTTCCCAACCCTGCGCCATCAACAGCGAGGGTCAGCAGCCGCTGTTGGGCCCGCAAGTCCGTCAGGTCGGCGCAATCAGTACCCACCCTGTGGACACGCCTGTGTCGTCGTGCGTGGGCTGCAAGTCCACGAGCGCAAACCGTGCCTCGCCATTCATGGCGCGTATATTGATTTCACGCTTGAAACCACGGCCTTGTTGCACTGCGAGCGAGAACTGTTCGAACGCCTCGGGGTCCGCACTGCCGCGCTCCAGCAAAATGCCCAGGCGCTGTCCTATGGACTCATGCAACGTAAATCCGGTAATGGAGAGGAAAGCGTCATTGACCCACTCAATCCGGCGCTCTGCGTCTGCCAATACCACTGCGTTGGAGCTTCTCTCAGCCACCAGCGCCAGTCGTTTTAGTCGTTGGCCCTGCTCGGAAACTCTTTGCGGTGGTTGGGTATCTGGTGTTTTGGACATGGCAGCCCGGTATGATGAAAGAGGGCTTTTCAGCACCTCACGTGGCCAGAGCCACCCGCATGGCGTCAATCACACCCTTGTAGTCGGGTTTGCCAAAAATAGCGCTTCCTGCCACGAAGGTGTCGGCACCCGCGTCAGCCACACGGCGGATGTTGTCCACCTTGATGCCGCCGTCCACCTCCAGGCGGATATCTTTCCCGCTGGCGGCAATGCGCTTGCGCACGTCTTCAATCTTGCGCAACGCCGAGTCGATGAAGCTTTGCCCGCCAAAGCCAGGGTTGACGCTCATGATGAGAATCAGGTCGATGTCGTCAATCACCCAGTCCAGCACATCCAGCGGCTCGGCCGGGTTGAACACCAAACCGGCCCTGACGCCCCTGGCCTTGATCGCCTGAATGCTTCGGTGCACATGGCGCGAAGCGTCGGGGTGGAAGCTGATGTAGTCGGCCCCCGCGTCAGCAAAGGCAGCGGCCAGCGCATCCACCGGCGAGACCATCAGATGCACATCGATGGGCACGGCTACCCCGGCAGGAGTCTTGGCGTGCGGTTTCAAGGCCTGGCAGACCATGGGGCCAAAGGTCAGGTTGGGCACGTAATGGTTGTCCATCACGTCAAAATGGATCCAGTCAGACCCGGCGGCGATGACGTCTTTCACTTCTTCACCCAGGCGGGCAAAATCGGCAGAGAGGATGGAGGGGGCGATTCGGAAGGTCATTGCTTGGTTCAATCGATGGAAACTGTGTTTCGTTGCCATGGGTCCCGACAGGTTTCAGGATAGTATTCTCACTATGGCCAAGTATCAATTATCAATCGAAGTTTTACCGCAGTTCCTGCCCGACCAGTCGACACCGGACGACGGCATGTTTGTCTTCGCCTACACCATCACCATCACCAACACGGGCGAAACGCCTGCCCAGGTGATTTCGCGCACCTGGAGCGTGAACGACGCCAACGGCCACACCGAAAAGGTCAAAGGGCTGGGCGTGGTCGGCCAGCAGCCCTTCCTCAAGCCCGGCCAGGCGTTTGAATACACCAGCGGCACACGGCTGCGCACGCCCACAGGCACCATGCATGGCAGCTTTTTTTGCGTCGCCGAAGACGGTGAAAAATTTGACGCCGACGTACCGATGTTTGTGCTCGATGCGCTGAGTGGAGACGCCGGCATTGGTGGCTCACGCACCCTGCATTAGTACCGTTTGCGATGGGTGAGTTTGAACTGATCCAGCGTTTTTTCACCCGTCCCACGCCCAAGGCGGTTCTGGGTGTGGGCGACGATTGTGCGTTGCTGCAAACTACCGACGGCATGCAACTGGCCATTTCCACCGACATGCTGGTAGCGGGGCGTCACTTCTTCCCTGAAGTCAATCCAAGGTCGCTGGGCCACAAAGCACTGGCGGTCAACCTGAGTGACCTGGCGGCCTGTGGCGCCAGACCGCTGGCCTTTACGCTGGCACTGTCACTTCCCACAGCCGACGCCGCTTGGTGCCAGGCTTTTTCCGAAGGCCTGCTGTCCCTGGCCGACACCCATGGCTGCGAGCTGATTGGCGGCGACACCACGCAGGGGCCCCTGAACATCTGCATTACGGTGTTTGGCGAAGTGCCAGTTGGCGCCGCGCGTCGTTTCGGACAACCCTCCACACAAGCCATCCTGCGCAGCGGTGCACAAGCGGGTGACGACATTTACGTCAGCGGCACACTGGGCGACGCCCGGTTGGCATTGGAGGCCTTGCAAGGCCACATCGCACTGCCTGCCGACATATTGGAATTTGCCCGACAGCGGCTGGAGCAACCTACTCCCCGCGTCGCTTTGGGCTTGGCACTGCGCGGCATTGCCAGCGCGGCGGCTGACATCAGCGATGGGCTGCTCGGCGACCTGGGACATATTCTGGAACGCTCCGGGGTTGGCGCCACGTTGGATACCATACCCGCTATTCAATTAATAGCTGCTTGCGCATACCCTACATGGCCTGCAGCCCTATTTGATAAAACTTTTTCGACCGTGACCGCATTGCAGTACGTGCTCAGCGGAGGTGACGACTACGAGCTGGTGTTCACCGCACCTGTCGCCCGGCGTGCAGCCGTGCAGGCGGCGAGCCGTGACAGCGCCACAGCCGTTACGCGCTTGGGCCAGATTGAGAGCACGCCAGGCCTGCGGCTGATCGACGCGCAAGGGGCTCCGGTGGCCAACAGCTTTGCGTCATTCGACCATTTCGCTCCATGAACGCATCGAACTCAGGTCCGGTCACTCTGTTCCCGTCGGACCCCGGACAAGCCGCGCCGGTTGCACGGCCCACTGTTCGCTTCATGTTGTCGCACCCGGCGCACTGGATCGCACTGGGCTTTGGCTCCGGCCTCTCGCGCATTGCACCCGGCACAGCTGGCACCCTGTGGGCCTGGATGGCCTTTGTGGTTCTGGCCCCGTGGATGACCGAGGCGCGCTGGGCGTTACTGATCGCACTGACGCTTCCGCTGGGCTGGTGGGTCTGCAGTGTGACCGCGCGCAATATGGGCGTGCTGGACCCTGGCAGCATTGTGTGGGACGAAGTTGTTGCCTTCTGGCTGGTGTTGTGGCTGGTTATGCCCACCGGGCTGGTGGGTCAAGTGATGGCTTTTGGCCTGTTTCGTTTTTTTGATGCTGTCAAGCCCGGCCCGGTCGGCTGGGCCGACGCGCTGTACCACAACCTGGATCCTGCCACCGACCCCGGAGCCTGGCGCAAAGCCGGCTTTGGCATCATGTTCGATGATCTGGTTGCCGCAGCTTGCACCGTGCTGCTGATCGCCCTGTGGCGGTTTGCGACCTGAATCGCGTTCAAACCCGAACGAAGTCTTGCAAGCGACGTCGTGGAGCAGGCTCTACCGCAGGCGCATAGCCCACCCGCGCCCACATCTGCACCGTAGAACCGGATCCAGCGGCCCCCGCCAGCGCATGGATATCCGCATACGGCTGCTTTTGCTCGGCATATTCCTGCAAGGCTTGTGACAGGGGTTGCATCGCCAACCCCTGAGCGGTGGCGGCCAGTTGTACCCGCACATAGGCACGCCCCGCCTGGATCTGGGTCACCCGGTCATTGCCGGGTGTCACCATCCAGAGAAACCCCGGTGTGGAGGCCATCTTGGCATCAAACTCCTTGAGCTGACTGGTGGTGGCGTAATCATCTGGCCCAGGCGCACGGCTGCGGTCAAACAGTCCCAGCCGCTCCATGGCCACAACGACGGGCGAGGTCAGTGACAGGCCATCCCGATGGGCTGCGATCTCGGAGCCACCCACCCGCAGCACGTCAAACGACTCCATGATGGTGCGCGGCACCGTGAGTTCAATACGCCAGGCGTCGCGTGCGATGCGGCGGTGCTCGGCCAGAGCCGCGGCGTTGTCCAGCCCGACGTGGCCTACGCGCATGGGCAGGGCGCCCGCTGGATTGGCCGCTGCCGCCATGGCAGCCCAGGCGGACTCCGGCACCGGGCGGGTGATGTCGTAGCTGCTGCGGTTGGTGTGGCGCTGCAAGACCTGCGCAAACAGCGGGTCCTTTTGCACGGTTGCGTCCGGTGTCATGCGCACAGTGGCAACGGGGCGTGCATCCAGTGCGCCTGCGCCAAATGCGCCTTGGGGGAACAATGTGATGTCGGCGCGCAGTCCCCGCTCGCGGGCTGCCATGTCCAGCAACTCCAAAAAGGTGCCCTGGCTCATCATGATCTGGCGCGACAGCGGATCGGTTTGTGGCAACAGGCGCTTCAAGTCACAGTACAGCGTGATCTGGTTGGGCGTTCCCAGATCTGCGATCCAGGACTGCAAGTTGTGCGAGTGGGGCGCCAAAATGGCATAGCTCAACAGCCAATGGCGCACGTCAGGCGCGTTGGCCAGCGCACTGTCCGGGCCCCGCCATGCCTCAATGGCTTCAGCGGGCATACCCGCGCTACAGCCGGTCAACACCGAGCCGGCGGATGCGACGGCTAGGGTCGATGCCGCACCGCTGCCGATGACGCGAATGAATTGACGGCGTTGCATGGTTTGCGTCCTTAAAGAAATCATTGCACTGCAAAACCAACGATTGGACCGTGCGCTGCCGCACAGAGGGGCGAGGCGGCCATCAGCCCCAAGTCCACCAATGCGGCCTCAACTGCCAGCTCCAACGGGGTGTGCGGCTCGGGCCCGATCAGCGCGGCTAGCTTCGCATTGGTCAGCGCGTGGGGCACTTCCCACAGGTAACGCATTTCCAGCAAAGCAGACCAGGTTGGCACCAGCATTGCACCCAATCGGATCACTGCCCATGGCAGGTTTTTGATCTTGAGTGACCCTTCGGGCTTGA
>CAJAVE010000244.1 GCA_903945325.1 uncultured beta proteobacterium
ATGGCTCAGGGTATCGACCCCATTGGTGCTACCGCTCACCGTCAAGGCACCGCTGGCGTTGGTGGTCGTGTGGCTGGCTCGGGTGCCGCTGTAGATGGCGGTATCCAATCCACCACCTCCGTTGAGGCTGTCATTGCCGCCGCCACCGGTGAGGGTGTCATTGCCCACGGTGCCGATCAGACTGTCTGCATTGCTGGTGCCGGTAAAGCTTTGCCCCTTGGCAGGCCCTGCCGCTTGCGTGGCATTGGCGTAGACGATGCCCTTGGCAATGGCAGGCAGCACCGACGCCTTGTTCTCCGCAGACTCAGAAAGATTGACCAGCGCCTGGGCGCGGGTTTGCAGGCCGCTGGCGAGCTGGTTGACCCAGTAGGCCAAACCGCCCGAGTCGGCGTTGCGGTGCAGGGCGTTGGTGTAGAGCAGCGAGACAAACTGCTCGTTCGTGGGGTTGGAGCCGTACAAAGCCTGGAACTCGGCACTGCCCATGAAGCTGGTGGCCACCTGGGTGGGGGTCAGTCCCCCATCCATGCCAACAATCCAGCCACCCAGGCCACCGAAGTCGGGGGTGCGGTTGAACGCAGCCTGGTACAGGCGGTAGGTCTGGCCGGCGTTGCCGTCCAGATCAAAGGCCAGAAAGGCGTCGGTGAATTGCAGGCGCTCAACGCTGGTCAAGGTGTCTGAACCATCGGGGCCGCTGATGGCGGTGGGCGAGACAGTGTAGGCCGCCATGCGGGCGGTGTAGACGGCGGTGTCGATGCCGGCTTTGCCGTCGATGGCGTCGTTGCCTGCGGTGCTGGTGAGGGTGTCGTTGGCGGTGGTGCCGTTAACGGCCGTAGGGGGCAGACTGCTGATTGGCGAAGTGGCCAAGGAACTCATGGACTCCGCTGTGCCATGCAAGTCGGTGTAGCGGACTGTGACGGTGATGGCTTTGCCCACTTGGGCGTCTGACAGGGTCAACGTGCTATTGATCGCGCCACTGATGGCCACACCACCGGCACTCCATTGGTACGAGAGGGGTCCCAAGCCGTCCGGGTCGGCCAGGGTGTTGGTTGCAACAGTCAGCACCTGGCCCAAACTGGTGGTGCCGGTGATGGTGACCGAGCCGGTTGGTGCATCGTTGACATTGGCAACGGCCGCACTGGCCGTGCTGGCTACGGATTCGGCCGTTCTTTGGCCGTCGGTGTAGCTGGCTGCCACGGTGATGGTCTTGCCGACCTGGGCTTCTGCCAGGGTCAAGGTGCTGGAAGTTGCACCGGCAATGGCCGTGCCATTGGCTTTCCATTGGTAGCTGATGGTGCCCAGGCCATCAGCATCGGCCAGGGTGTTGGTGGCGGTTAGTGTTTGCCCCTGGGTGGAGGTGCCTGCAATGGTGACCAAGCCAGTGGGAAGGTCGTTCACGTTTGCTACTGCAGAACTCGACAAACTAACCGTCGATTCTGAAAAGCCTCGGCCATCTGTGTAGCTGACCCGAACGCTAATGACCTTGCCAACCTGTGCTTCTGCCAAGGTGATGGTGTTTGCAGTAGCCAGACTGATCGGAGACCCATCAGCCAGCCACTGATATTGCATCAGGCCCAATCCATCTACGTCAGCAAGTGCGTTCACAACCGTCAGTGTTTGACCTTGGGTCGTTGTACCGCTAAAGGAAACAGTACCGGTTAGTGTGTAATTTGCGCTGCCTACCGGTCCGATGCTTACACTGCTAGCGCTCTCGGCTGTGCCCAAAGCATCTGTGTAGTTAGCTATTACCGACAGGGTTTTCCCAACCTGTGCCTCCGTCGGCACAAACGTATTGCCAGTGGCGCCCGCAATTGCGATCCCGTTGGCGAACCAGCCGTAACTGACCGCGTTCGCCCCGCTCAATACAAAACCATCTGTGTCCGTCAACAGGTTGACAACGCTCAATGTTTGGCCCCGTGCAGCGGTGCCCGAGATGGAAATTGTGCCGGAAGGCAGGTTATTGAAATGAATGTCTGATCCGCTGATGCGAAAGTTGCTGGGGGCATATTGACCCGTCAGGTGTATCTCAATCGGTGAGGGGTCCAAGGCTTGCAGGGACACCTTCAAAGTCGTCACGGATGGTCCGGCAACGACTTGCAGACTGGAGACGGACTGAGCCAATTTGGCATTGCTGATGCGGATGTGATCCCCCGTGCCAAAGTCGGCAATGGTGTCGATGCCAGCGTCTGACTTATCGAGGATGAACGAGTCACCGCCCAGGCCCCCGTTCAATGTGTCATTCCCGCCTTGACCGTTGATTGCGTCCGCACCCGCGCCGCCAGAAAGCACATTTGCGAGTTCGTTACCCGTCAAGATGTTGTCGAGTTCGTTGCCGCTGCCGCTGACAGCCCCGCTACCCAACAGGAGGGTTTCCACATTCGCCGTGAGTGCGTAGGTGTTGAGATAGCTCAACACGGTATCCATTCCGGTCGTCGATGCTTCCACCACCAGGTCCCCTGTCTCCTCGACAAGGTAGAGATCATTGCCCTCTCCGCCAGATAAGCTATCGGCCCCACCCTTTCCGATGAGGACGTTGTCACTCGTACTGCCGACCAGCGTGTCGTTTGTGCCCCGTCCTTCCAAAATACTGGGGCCATTGATGCTGGATACGGTGATTCCAGAGCTGAGCGGGGTCGGGTCGTTGTCCAGAATGGTTCCCGTGATTGCTGTGGACCCAATGGTTGCATTGACCGGGCTGTACAAAGTGACCTTGAAGGACTCCGTAGATTCTCCAGTGGAGTCATCCACCAGGGGAACGTGCAGGGTCTTGAGCGTCTCACCGGCGCCAAACACCAAGGTCCCATTGACTCCGGCAAAATCATTTCCTGAACTGTATCCAGAGATGGCAGTGTTGTCGCTCATCTGGTAATAGACGCTGACTGGCAGTGTCGATGGCGCACTTAAGCTGATCACAAACTCCATCTGACCGTCAGACTCCATCGCAAATGCGCCTGGGACCGTGATGACCGGAGAGGAAGCCGGCACGGCGTCACTGGGTGATAGGACAACATGCGAACGATGGCTGGTTAACGTTGCACCCGCTTCATTCGAAAACAGGATGGCGAACGCTTCAGCCAACTCTGCGACCGTGTCATCGATCAGGTTGATGGCGATGGTCTTGGCCGTCTCGCCCGGCGCAAAGCTCAGCACCTGACCGGCAACTGCCAGGTAATCGGTACCCACCAAGGCGCTTGCATCGGCCGTGGCGTAGTTCAGCGTGACCGTGCTGGCTGATGGCTTGTCCAGCGTGACAGTGATGTAGGCACGGCCATCGGACTCGTCCACGATGGCGTCGTTGACGCGCACCACGGGAGCGCCCGCAGTGGCGTCGTTGTCGACGATGGTGCCCAATGCGACGCTGTTTCCAAGAACTGCATTGGTGGGGCTGTAGAGCGACACTTTGAAAGCCTTTATGGCTTCTGCCGCTGTGTC
>CAJAVE010000245.1 GCA_903945325.1 uncultured beta proteobacterium
ATCCGGGCGCTGGAGCGCGCCGCGTCACTGGCATCCGGTTTTGAAGAAATTCACTACAACCTGGGCCTGGCCTACTGGCGCAACGGGCAACGCGAGGCGGCAGGCAAGCAGCTTGCCGCACTACGGGCCATCAACCAGCGTGACCCGGGCGTTGCGGTGCTCACCAAGAAGATGCAGAGCGTGGCGCCTTCATAATCCGGGCCATGCAGCCCACCACCAACGACCCGCTTGCCACACCATTCGAGTGTGGCAACCAGAACCAGACTACCGATTGGGCCGCGTGCATCGCGTTCTACGCGGCACTGGCACGCCAGTTCCCGCGGGTGCTGCGGTTGACTGAGATAGGGATATCGGACAACGGAGTGCCCATCCATGCGGGTGTGGTGTCCGCCGACGGTGTGATGGACCGGGAAACCATTCAGCAAAGACGTCGCCCCGTGTTTTTCAACAACAACGGCATCCACCCCGGCGAGCCCGAAGGCATAGACGCCTGCATGGCCCTGGTGCGCGACTTCTGCACCCAGCCCGACCGGCTGGCAGCGCTGGGTGACACGGTGTTCTTGTTCATCCCCCTCTACAACGTGGATGGTTGCCTGAATCGGCAAGACACCTCGCGCGTCAACCAGCTCGGCCCCGAGCAATTTGGCTTTCGCGCCAATGGCCGCAACCTGGATCTGAACCGCGACTTCGTCAAGTGCGACAGCCGGGCTGCGCAGGTGTTCAACCGGTTTTTCACCGCATGGAACCCCGACGTGATGGTGGACACCCACACCTCCAACGGTGCGGACTACCAATACACCATGACGCTGATCAACACCCAGACCGACAAGCTGGGTGAGGCGCTGGGTGGCTTTCTGCGGGGCACCATGCTGCCCGCCATTTATGCGGATATGGAGCTGCGCGGTTGGCCCACATGCCCATATGTGAATCCGGTCAAAACCACGCCGGATGACGGCATTGAAGACTTTCTGGAAGTGCCACGCTTTTCCACCGGCTACGCGGCGTTGCACCACACCATCGGCTTCATGCCCGAGACCCACATGCTCAAACCCTTTGCGGACCGCTATGCGTCCATGCGGGCGCTGGTGGAGTCGGTGTTGGCGTTCACCGTGGAGCACGGGTCAGAGATACAGGCCATGCGACGTACGGCCCGTGAGCACGCCGCGGCGCAACGGAAATGGCCGGTGCTGTGGAAGCCCGACTACAGCCGACCCTCCGCCTTCCGGTTCAAGGGCTTTGCCGCCGTGCACCGCCCCAGTGTGCTGGGCCATTACAGCCGCCTGGCTTATGACCGCAGCCAGCCCTGGGAGCGTGACATTGCCTGGTTCAACCGCTGCCAGGTTGACGTGGCGGTGGATGTGCCGCGTAGCTACCTGATTCCACAGGCCTGGCGCGAAGCCATTGAGCGGCTGCAGTGGAACGGCGTGCAATTGGAGCGCTTGGCTGAAGATCGGGTTGTGAGCGCACTGGCGTACCGGGTCGAATCGGTCGTCTCCCGCCCCGGGCCGTACGAGGGGCACCTGTTCCATGACGAAGTGACGCTTGGCAGCAAGGCCGTTACCGTGCAAGCGCGTGCAGGCGACGTGCTGGTGCACCTCAATCAGCCCAATGCCCGCTACGCGGTAGAAACGCTGGAGCCGCAGGCGCATGACAGCTTCTTTCGCTGGGGATTTTTCAACAGCATCCTGGAGAAGAAGGAGGCCTTTTCAGACTACGTGTTTGAAGACACAGCATTGGAAATGCTGGAAAACGAGCCACTGCTACGTGACGCCTTTGAACTCTGGAAAACGCAGAACCCCGAACAATTAGACGACCAGCAAGCCGTGCTGGCCTTCATTTTTACCCACGGTCAGCGCCACGCCGAACCCGAGTGGCTGCGCTACCCGGTGCTGCGGCTGGTTTAGGTGGCGTTACTTGACGCACTTGAATTGCGCTTCAAACGAGCCCTCAAGGTCGCTGTCGCCATTCATAAGACCGAGGGTACGGCTGGAGATAATTTGAACCTGCAAATGCTTTTCATCGCAAAATGATTTGACCATTTCCATGGCATCGCCCTGGCTCTTGATGCCACGTCCAAAAGCGGAACGGTACACAATTTTGTAGGTCTCTGGACTCATTTGCATAATGCCTGTGCTTTGGGGAAACGAGCCACAGCCCGATACCAGGACAACAGTGATTGCGGCAAAGAAAAGGGTCACTTTATTGAACATATGCCAATCCACAAAAAGAAAAGGGTGTTCATGATAACGACATTGACCACCATCAACCTGTTCACGCGCTAGCCTCATCCAACACCGCAGCATCCAGGTGCCGGGTGTCGGACCAGCCAACCAACGTCAGCCCGTCGGGCGTCCACAGCAGGCGGTTGATGGCGGCGTTGCCCAGGTCCCAGGTTCGGGGGGATTCGATGTCCTGCCCGGTGGCCATGCGGTACAACGCGTCCATCACGCCGCCATGCGCCACCATCACAATCTGCTGGCCCAGGTGCTGGCTTGCCAGCATGTGCACGGTGTGGGTGATGCGCTCGCGCAGTTGCACCAGCGTTTCGCCACCTTCGGGCGCAAAGTGCGGATCGCGCTGGCGCCAGCGGCGTGACTCTTCGGGCCAATCCAGGTTGATCTGGGCATAGGTCTGGCCTTCAAAGATGCCGAAGCCCCGCTCGCGCAGACCAGTGTGCAAATGCACCTTGCCGGCTGCTTCGCCGCCGCACTGGTCGGCAATGGCTTGTGCGGTGTCGCGGGCACGTGACAGGTCGCTGCTGTAGATTGCGGCAATGTCTTCGTCGGCCAGGGCAAGGGCTGCGCGCTGCGCCTGCCACTGTCCGCGTGCATTCAGCGCAATGTCCAGATGGCCTTGCAACCGCGTGTCCACGTTCCAGGCGGTCTCGCCGTGGCGGATGGCGATGATGCGGGTGGCGCTCATGCTGGTGCTCCTGCCATCACCACTTGCAAGCCCGGCAGACCGGTCAACACCGGTGGTGTGATGTCTTCCGCGTCAAAAGCGCGGTCACCATCGGCATCGGGCACGCCGGTGGCCAGGATGTTTTTGAAGTCGTGTCGCTGGTGGTCCATCAGGTGCGACGGCACCACGTTTTGCAGGGCGGTGAACATGGTCTCGGTGCGTCCGGGGTATTGCTTTTCCCACTCGCGCAGCATCTTGCCAATCTGCACGCGCTGCAGGTTTTCCTGGCTGCCGCATAGCGAGCACGGAATGATGGGGAACTGTCGGTGGTCGGCCCAGCGCACCAGGTCCTTCTCGGCCACGTAGGCCAGCGGGCGGATGACGATGAATTCACCGTTGTCGCTGGTCAGCTTGGGCGGCATGCCTTTGAGCTTGCCACCAAAGAACATATTCAAAAAGAAGGTCTGCAGCATGTCATCGCGGTGGTGGCCCAGTGCCAGTTTGTTGCATTTCAGCCTGCGCGCCACGCTGTACAAAATGCCCCGGCGCAGGCGGCTGCACAGGCTGCACATGGTCTTGCCTTCGGGGATATTGCGCTTGACGATGGAGTAGGTGTCCTGCGTCTCGATGTGGTATTCCACGCCCAGGCTTTTCAGGTACTCGGGCAGGATGTGATCCGGAAAACCGGGCTGCTTCTGGTCCAGATTCACCGCCACGATTTCAAAATCGATGGGTGCGCGCTGCTGCATTTTGAGCAGGATGTCGAGCATGCCGTAGCTGTCTTTGCCGCCCGACATGCACACCATCACGCGGTCGCCCTCTTCAATCATGTTGAAGTCGATGATGGCCTGGCCCATTTGCCGGCACAGGCGCTTTTCCAGCTTGTTGACTTCGTACGCAGCCCGTTGGGCGGCGTCGTGCGCAGTCTTGGCTTCCGGCGCCGTAGCCACTTCGTTGTCTATCCAGTCTGCGCTCATTCGATACTTTCTCCGATTACGGCGGAATTTGGGGTCAGAGCCCCATTTCGTTCAAGGTTTCATTCTCCGACAAAGCAGCCGTCCTGAATGGGGATCTGACCCCAATTTCCTTGTGACCCCAATGCCGTTTCGTTTACAGGGGTCGCTCCGGGGCGCGGGCGGTGCGGATGTCGGGGGCGATTTTAAAAAGCGCAGCGTATGAGCCCCCGGCGTCTGCGCCGTCCGCGCCCCGGAGTCCGATCAAAGAGCCAAAACGCAAAAAAGCTCACCACTGTCCCGCTTCAACCCGAATCGCCACTTCGCAGTCGTCAAAAATCTCCAGCTTGGCAATCTTCACCCGCACACCCAGCACCCCGGGCAACTGCATCAGGCGATGCGCCAGCTTGCCAATCAGGCTTTCCAGCAGGTTCACATGCTCGGCCGTGCACTCGTCGATGATGATTCTGCGCACTTTGCGGTAGTCCAGCACATGGTGGATGTCATCGTCGTGTGGCAACAACGGTTGTGGGCCCAAACTGAGTTCGGCGTCCACCTGAATCGGTTGGGGCGCCATTTTTTCAGATTCCAGAATGCCCAGGCTGGCGTCAAAGCGCAGGCCGGTCAGCGTCAAAATCTGGTTTCCCGTGGTGTGTTGCATGGTAATTGTGGGGCTCACATCAGGGAAAAATCGCGCTCAAAGCGCATCAGGTGCTGGCCACCGTCCACCAGCAGCGTGGTGCCGGTGATGGACTGGTTTTGCAGCGCAAACAGCACGGTGGACGCCACATCCTGCGCCGTAGACGAGCGCCCCAGGGGCGACAGTTTGTGCAGGGCTTCAAATTGGGCGTCGCTGAGCAAGTGGCTGGTCAGGGTGAGTCCCGGCGCCACACCCACCACCCGCAGCAACGGGCTCAGGGCCATGGCGAGCATGGTGTTGGCGGCTTCCAGCGCAGCTTTGGACAGGGTGTAGCTGAAAAAATCGGGGTTCTGGTTCCACAGCTTCTGGTCCAGCAGGTTGACCACGACTCCACGGGCGGTGGGTGATTCGGGCTGGCGCGCTGCAATGTGGCTGTGCAGGGCCTGGGCCAGCAATATGGCCGCGCCGGTGTTGGAGCGCAGGTGCTTTTCCATGGCGCCAAAACTGAAACTGGCGCAGCTGTCATGCTCAAAGGTGGAGGCGCTGTTGACTACGGCATCCACATGGCCCATGGACTCGATCACGCGGGGTAACAATGCCCTGACCGCTGTTTCATCGCCTAAATCTGCATGAAATACGGCTGCACCCCCCGTCAATATTGCGCAAGCAGCTACTGTTTTAATAGCATCTTCTTCTGAATCGCGGTAGTGCACAGCCACCCGCCAGCCTGCACCCGCGAGCGCCAGCGCAATTTCGCGGCCCAGGCGGCGCGCGGCACCGGTCACCAACACGGTGGGTACGGTGGGTGCGGGGGCTTGGGCGGGGAGGGCAGAAGACATAGGGAGACCACAGGGCCTTGGATGGGGTTCGACCGATTTTAGCGGTCGACGGCCTTTCCTCAGCCACAATACGCCCGCCAGCCGCGTCACAAACCGGTTGAGTTGAACCATGAATGCTTTCAATTTCCCTGCAAAAGGCAACCCCGCCATGAAATGGCTATTGCACCTGGGTGCCCTGATGGCCCTGGGTGCTGCCGCACTGGCGGTTTATGTCGTGCTGGTGCTGATTCCCGGCCTGCCCACGCTGGAGGCGGTAACCGATTACCGGCCCAAACTGCCGCTGCGGGTCTACACGGCCGACAACGTGCTGATTGGCGAGTTTGGCCAGGAGCGGCGCGACTTTGTGCCGATTGCCGAGACACCGGCGCTGCTGAAAAACGCCTTGCTTTCCATTGAGGACGCCCGCTTTTATAGCCATGGCGGGGTGGATTTCATCGGCCTGGCACGCGCTTTATCGGGTGGTTTAAGGGAGGGCGCGTCCACCATCACCATGCAGGTGGCGCGCAACTTTTACCTGACCCAGGAGCGCACAGTGACCCGCAAATTGCGCGAAGCCCTGCTGACCTACCGCATCGAAGACGCCCTGACCAAAGACCAGATTCTGGAGCTGTACATGAACCAGATCTATCTGGGGCAGCGCAGCTACGGCTTCTCCAGCGCAGCGCGTACTTACTTTGGCAAGTCATTATCGGAGTTGAGCCTGGCCCAGGCGGCCATGCTGGCCGGGGTGCCCAAGAACCCGCTGCGGCACAACCCGGTGGTCAATTTCGAGCGGGCCAAACAGCGCCAGGTGGTGGTGCTCAAGAGCATGTTGCGCAATGGCCATATCACGCAGGCCCAGTTTGACCAGGCCAGTGCCGAACCCATCACCATCAAGGACGGCCCCAGCGTGGGTGCGCACGGCGCCTATGTGGCCGAAATGGTGCGCCAGAGCCTGTTTTCCCAATACCAGGAGGCCACCTACAGCATGGGCCTGAAGGTGGTCACCACCATCAACCAGGCCGAACAGTTGGCCGCGTACGAGTCAGTACGGCGCAATGTGCTGGCCTATGACCAGCGCCATGGCTACCGCGGGCCAGAGGCGGTGACCGACTTGCCCGCCGACACCGACGGGCGCAACGACGCCATCGACGCGCTGTTGCAAAAATACCCCTCCAGCGACGGTCTGATGCCCGCCGTGGTGACCGAGGTGGTGGGCAAATCGCTCAAAGCGGACTTGGCGTCTGGCGAAACCATACAAATCAGTGGCGAGGGCCTGGGCTTTGCCGCGCTTGCCCTGCAGCCCAACGCCAGTAAAGCAGTGCGCATTCGCCCGGGTGCGTTGATCCGGGTGGTGCAAACCCGCGCCATGAAGTGGGCGGTGTCGCAGTTGCCCGAGGTGGACGCCGCCTATGTCTCGCTCAACGCCCAGAGTGGCGCCTACCGCGCCTTGGTGGGTGGATTTGATTTCCGGCGCAAGAACTTCAACCACGCCACCAGTGCCTGGCGCCAGCCGGGATCAAGCATCAAGCCCTTCATCTACTCGGCGGCGCTGGAGCGGGGTTTTGCCCCGGCCACACTGATCAATGACGTGCAGTTGTCAGCCACCACCGAGAGCCTGAAATGGGATCCGCGCAACGACGATGGCAAATACGATGGCCCCATCCGCATGCAGGACGCCCTGGCGCAGTCCAAGAACGTGGTGTCGGTGCGCATTCTCAAGGCTATTGGCGTGGGGTACGCGCGTGACTTTCTGCCCCGTTTCGGGTTTGATGCCGACAAGCATCCGCAGAACCTGACCATGGCATTGGGCACCGGTTTGGTCACACCCGTGCAACTGGCTGCGGCCTATGGCGTGTTTGCCAATGGCGGCTATCGGGTGAACCCCTGGCTGATCCAGCGCGTCAGTGACGCCAAAGGTAAAGTGCTGTTTGAGTCCGACAAGCCCGTTGTGCCGCCCGAGGAAGCCCGCACCCTGGATGCACGCAACGCCTTTGTCACCGACAGCATGCTGCGCGAAGTGACCCGCTCGGGCACTGCCGCGCAGGCCAGCGTCAAGCTGCAGCGCCAGGATCTGGCTGGCAAAACCGGCACCACGAGCGACGCAGTGGACGGCTGGTTTGCGGGCTATGCCAACGACATCGTCTCGGTGGCGTGGATGGGTTATGACGACCCGCGCTCGCTGGGTACGCGCGAGTTTGGCTCCACGCTGGCGCTGCCGATCTGGATCGACGCGATGCGCCAGGCACTCGTCGGCACTACGGCCCGTGAACGTGTGGTTCCCGAGCAGGTTTATTCTGTTGATGGCCGCTGGAACTTCAGCGAGTTTGACAGCGACGCAGGTGTCAAGACACTGGGACTGGATGACGCGTCGGCGGACTAGCGCTCAACTTCTTTCGCGCTCCATCGCCCTTCGCTGTCGACCCGCGCGGGTGCGCAATTTCCACTCTGCCAGCTGGCTTTGCCGGTCTAGCGCTCCCATGTTGTCGCGCCGGGTTTCACGCAGGAGCTTGTGGTAGTTCTTCAGGCGTTGCGGGTCCACCTGGGCACGCACGGCGCAGCCGGGCTCGTCCTGGTGGCTGCAGTTGCGAAAGCGGCAATGTTCGGCCAAGGTGCTCACGTCCTCAAACAACTGGCCCAGCGTATGCGGGTCCACATCCGGGCGCAGGGTGCGCACGCCGGGTGTGTCGATGACGCAGGCACCCGTGGGAAGCAGGTGCAGCGAACGTGCGGTGGTGGTGTGCTTGCCGCGGCTGTCGTGCTCGCGCACGGCACCGGTATCCTGGGCGGCGGACCCCAGCAGACTGTTGGTCAGGGTGCTTTTGCCCGCGCCCGATGAGCCCAGCAAAACCAGAGTCTGGCCTTCGCCCAAGTAGGGAGCCAGTGCCTGCCGCGCATCAGATGTACGCGCGTCAACGGCCACAACGTCGATGTGTGAACCGACGCGCGCACGCACCTGCTCTACCCGCTGGTTCACGGTGTCGGGCGAACCCAGGCTGGCAATATCGGCCTTGGTCAACACCAGTACGGGTTGCACGCCGCTGCTGACGACCAGAGCCAGGTAGCGCTCCAGGCGTTGCAGGTTGAAGTCCAGGTCCAACCCCATGACCAGCAGCGCGGTGTCCACATTGCTGACCACGGTGTGGCGGCTGCCATCGCCGTCGCGCCGCACGATTTGGCTCTGTGGCGGCACACGGGCATGCACCCATGGTTGCTGGTGCTCATCGTGGGTGCACAGCACCCAGTCGCCACACGCCAGCGCCTGGTTGTCGGCCTGCAAGTTGCGGGTCAGGCGCGCGCTGCAGCGTGCGCTACAGAGGTCGTCCCCGTCGTGCACGTCCACGGTTTCGCGGTGGATGGCGGTGACGCGCATCCAGCGTGCGGGCCTATCGGTGCTGGATGCGGGTTCGGGCCACTCAAAGGTGGCCAGGGACTGCGCCATGGCGGGTGTAAGGCCCAGGCGGCGCAGCAATGCAAATGAAAAATCAATCATGTCAGTCGGTGTCTTTGAAATGGGCTCAACCCGCCAATGCGTCCATGCGGCAGCACAAGACTGGTCTGAACCAAAAAATGAAATAAGCGGAACCGGCTGGCGGCCCGACAAAGACAGAGAAGACACGAGACCCCGCATGGCGGGGCAATCAACTAACGACTAATGCAGCAAAAACGTGCAGTCGAACAGGGCTACTCGGTTCTCAGACGGCCAGCGTGGAGGGAGTGGGTGTGCGAACAATCATGGCGGTACTCCTTCAAGTGGGGTTGAGAATGGATCAGGTGGCATGTCACCGTCTGAAGGCGCAATTGTGCGGGGGGAGTGACGCAGGTGTCAAGACACAGGGGCTGGATGACGCGACCGCTGCTGGATGCCATTGCCTGCGTGGAATAATGAACCGATGCACACAAGGCCGCATTCGCGGCAAACGGGTTCAATCCATACGAGAGGGGCGGGCGATGAAAAAACGGGCACTCATCTGTGGCGTAGGGGGGCAGGATGGCGGCTTTCTGGCGCAACTGCTGCTGCGCAAGGGCTACGAGGTATTGGGTACGTCGAGAGATATACAGATTTCACGTTTCTCGAACCTGGAGGCGCTGGGTATCCGCGGCGACGTGCAACTCCATTCAATGGCCGTCAATGATTTTCGCAGCGTGTTGCATGTCATCCACAAAACCCAACCCGATGAGATCTACAACCTGACCGGTCAGAGCTCGGTATCCCTGTCGTTCGAGCAGCCGGTGGAGACACTGGAAAGCATCGCCACCGGGACGATCAATTTGCTGGAGGCCATCCGTTTCCTTGAGCGACCCATCCATTTTTACAATGCCGGGTCCAGTGAGTGTTTTGGTGATACCCATGGCGTTCCGGCGGACGAAAACACGCCCTTTCGACCCCGCAGCCCCTATGCGGTCTCAAAGGCCGCCGCGTTCTGGGGGGTTGCCAATTACCGTGAAGCCTATGGCATGTTTTGTTGCTCGGGCATCTTGTTCAACCACGAATCCATTTTCAGACCCGAGCGGTTTGTGACCCGCAAGATAACCAGCGCGGCAGCACGCATTGCACAAGGCAGCAAGGAACGCCTGGTGTTGGGCAATCTGGAGGTGTACCGTGATTGGGGTTGGGCGCCAGAGTATGTTGAAGCCATGTGGTTGATGTTGCAGCAGGAGGTGCCGGATGACTTTGTGATTGCAACCGGCCACACCTACAGCCTGCTGGAATTTGTGGATGAAGCGTTTCTGGCTTGCGGCCTGAATTGGCGTGACCATGTCGAATCGTCCGCACAATTTTGCCGACCCACCGATATCAAAGTGGGTGCAGCAAACCCTGCACGCGCCAGGGAGAAGTTGGGCTGGGTGGCCACCAGTGGCATGAAAGATGTCGTGCGCATGATGGTTCAGGCCAGTGGTGTAGAAATCAAAAATCCCCAATGAAAATTTAGCACGTCCCATGCTGGCACACCTGCAACACCACATCGAGTCCAGCGGCGGCTGGATCGGGTTTGACGATTTCATGGCCCAGGCGCTGTACGCCCCCGGCCTGGGCTACTACAGCCGGGGCGCCATGGTGTTTGGTGCCATGCCACAAGGCCTGCGCACGCCAGATGGCACGCTCAAGGGGGCGGGCAGTGATTTTGTAACCGCCCCCGAGATTACGCCGCTGTTTGGGCAGGCGCTGGCCCGCCAGGTGGCACAAGCCCTGCAAACCACTGGCACCGACGAGGTGTGGGAGTTTGGCGCCGGCACCGGTGCGCTGGCGCTGCACATTCTGGACGCGCTGAAAGTGCTGGGCGTGACGCTGCGCCGCTACACCATTGTGGATTTGTCGCAGCCATTGAAAGAACGCCAGCAAGCCACGCTACGCGCACACGGCGAAACGGTTCATTGGGCGGATGCCCTGCCGGCTGTCATGCGCGGCGTGGTGGTGGGCAACGAGGTGCTGGACGCCATGCCCGTCAAGTTGCTGGCCCGCGTGGGCGGTGTGTGGCATGAGCGCGGTGTGGTCTGGGCCAATGGCGTGGCGGATCAGGCCTTTGCCTGGCAAGACCGACCCACCGACCTGCGCCCGCCCGCCGAGGTGCCCGGTGGACACGATTACCTGACCGAAATCCACCTGCAGGGCGAAGCCTTTGTGCGCACGCTGGGCGACCGGCTGAAAGCGGGTGCCGTGTTTCTGCTGGACTATGGGTTCCCCGAGAACGAGTACTACCACGAGCAGCGCCACATGGGAACCGTGATGTGCCACAAGGCCCACCTGGTGGACGACAACCCGCTG
>CAJAVE010000246.1 GCA_903945325.1 uncultured beta proteobacterium
CAAGATATTTGTTACGCCACCCAAAACCGGCAGGACGCCGTCAAGATCATGTCGCCTCAGGTGGACATCATGATTGTGGTGGGTAGCCCGACCAGTTCCAATAGCAATCGGTTGGCGGAGCTGGCGCGCAAACTGGGGGTGGTGAGTTACATGGTGGACAGCGCGGAAGAGCTGCAAACCGCCTGGTTTGATGGCAAGAGCCGGGTGGGTTTGACGGCAGGCGCTTCGGCACCCGAGATTCTGGTCAGCCAGGTCATCGACCGCATTCGGGCGCTGGGCGCGGTGTCGGTGCGCAAGATGAACGGCATTGAGGAAACCGTGAAGTTTCCGTTGCCCAAGGGGCTCAAGCTGGACGCCTAGATGCCATCCGAAGCGCTATCAAAACGATAGCTGCTTACGCAATAAAATAGGGGCCTAGAGCCCTATTTCTTTCAAGGAATTTCGATGTTAGACATTACCCTGCTGCGCAAGGACCTCGATCAGGTCGTGGCCCGCCTGCAAACCCGTAAGAACCCGCAAGCCTTTTTGAACGTGGACGCGTTCAAGACGCTGGAAGCCGAGCGCAAGTCCATTCAGATGCGCACCGAAGATCTGCAAAGCAAGCGCAACACTCTGTCCAAACAAATCGGCATGCTCAAAGCCAAGGGCACACCGGCTGAGGTGGACGCCGTGATGGCCGAAGTAGCGGGCCTGAAGACCGAGCTGGAAACCTCTGCCACCCGCCTGGACTGGATTCAGGCCGAGATGCAAACCCTGCTGCTGGCCGTGCCCAACTTGCCGCACGAATCGGTACCCGTTGGCGAGGACGAGCATGGCAATGTGGAAGTGCGCCGCTGGGGCACACCGACCGCCATGGCGTTTGAGATCAAAGACCATGTGGACGTGGGTACGCCGCTGGGGCTGGACTTTGAGATGGGCGTCAAACTGTCGGGTTCGCGCTTCACCGTCATGAAAGGCCCGGTCGCCCGCATGCACCGCGCTTTGAGCCAATTTATGCTGGATGTCCAAACGCAAGAGCATGGCTATACCGAATGCTATGTGCCGTACGCAGTCAATGGCGAGTCGCTCAAAGGCACCGGCCAGTTGCCCAAGTTTGAAGGCGATTTGTTTGCTGCCAAAAAGGGTGGGCAAGAAGGCGAAGAGCAACCCGACCACACCGCCCTGTATCTGATCCCCACCAGTGAAGTGCCGTTGACCAATTTTGTCCGTGACGAAATCGTGGCCGAGGCTGACCTGCCGATCAAGCTCACCGCGCACACCCCGTGCTTTCGCTCCGAAGCAGGCAGCGCCGGGCGCGACACGCGCGGCCTGATTCGCCAGCACCAGTTTGACAAGGTGGAGATGGTTCAAATCGTGCACCCCGAGAAGAGCTACGAAGCGCTGGAAGCCATGGTTGCACACGCCGAAGCCATCCTGCAAAAGCTGGGGCTTCCCTACCGCGTGGTGAGTCTGTGCACCGGCGATATGGGCTTTGGCGCCAGCAAGACCTATGACCTGGAAGTGTGGCTGCCCGCGCAGAACACCTTCCGTGAAATCAGCTCAGTGTCCAACTGCGAAGCCTTCCAGTCGCGCCGCCTGCAGGCGCGTTTCAAAAATGCCCAGGGCAAAAATGAATTGGTCCACACTTTGAACGGCTCCGGCCTGGCCGTGGGCCGCACTTTGGTGGCGGTGTTGGAGAACTACCAGAACGCTGACGGATCCGTGACCATTCCGGAGGCGCTGCGCCCCTATCTTGGCGGCTTGGTGACTCTGCGACCCTGATAGAATCTGCGCTTCGTCCAAGCGAAGCAACTAATCAGGAAGAGTGGCAGAGTGGTCGAATGTACCTGACTCGAAATCAGGCGTACCGAAAGGTACCGAGGGTTCGAATCCCTCCTCTTCCTCCAGACAGCACAAGGGTTTGCTGCTATTCAGTTGGTAGCAAACCCTGATTTTTTGCAAAGTTGCACTCATCCGGGCATTTTGCGGCGTGGCTCACGGCATTGCAGTACTTTTTGGTATCCCCGTCTTGGGAATAACGCAGAATGCCCGCTCTGATTCCCAATGTGGAATTGGATCTGACTTCGAAGCCGTCACTGCGCAACCCCACATCTTTCCGAGTTGAAATCAGTAGTAGGCGCTAACTTTTCCTGACGCGCCGGAGCTCGTCCAAGATCAGGCAGATGGCGCCCAGCGTGATTGCGCTGTCGGCCACATTGAAAGCCGGGAAGTGCATTCCGGCCCAGTGAAAATCCAGAAAATCGATGACATAGCCATGTGCCATGCGGTCAATCACGTTGCCAATGGCACCACCCAAAATGCATGCCATGGCGAAGCTGAACAGCTTTTGCCCCGCGTGCGAACGCAACATCCAGATGATCACCGCTGCGGCAATGAAGCCAATCGCGGTGAAGAACCACCGCTGCCAGCCCGATGCGTCGCTCAGGAAGGAAAAGGCAGCACCCCGGTTGTGGGCTCGCACCACGTTGAAAAAGCTGGTCACGTAGGTGCTGTCACCCAGGTGGTAGTAGCCCAGAATCAACACCTTGGTGAACTGGTCGACCAAAATGATGATGAAGGCCAGGCCCAGCCACTGCAGCATGCCGCCGCTGCCGGTCTTAGCACCCCGGGCCATTACGCGAACATCCTGGTTTCGCCCGTTCCATACAGGTTGCTGGTGCAACGGCTACACAGGGTGGGGTGCGCGGCGTCGGAGCCAATGTCGCCACAATAATGCCAGCAACGCTCACATTTTGTGCCATTTGACACGCTAGCCCTTATGGATAGTGCGCTACCAGCTACTAAAGTAATAGCAGATGTAATGAATACAAACTTCAGGTCAGCACCCAGGCTGGCCAGATAGGCGTGGTCATCCTCATTCACGGTGAGATTGACTTCGGCCTGCAGGGATGCACCCACCTTGCCATCGGCACGCAGGGTCTCGATGTCCTTGTTAACCATTTCGCGGATTTCACGGATTCGGCCCCATTTGCGCAGCAGCGATTCGTTGGGCGCATCAAAAGCTGCGTAGCCATCCATAAAGATGGATTCCTTGGTGTCTGTCGGTGTCTTGCCCTCGGTACCCATCACAGCCCACGCCTCTTCGGCGGTGAAGCTCAGGAACGGAGCCATCCAGCGCAACATCGCCTGGGTAATTTGCCACAGTGCCGTTTGCGCAGAACGGCGCGCCAGGCTGTTGGCACCCGTGGTGTACAGACGGTCTTTGAGGATGTCGAGGTAGAACGCGCCCAGGTCTTCGCTGCAATAGATTTGCAGTTTGGAAACCACGGGGTGGAACTCGTACACCTTGAAATGCGCCAGGATGTCGGCTTGCAACTGGGCCGCACGGCTCAGGGCGTAGCGGTCAATTTCCAGCAATTGATCGGCAGGCACCATGTCCTTGGACGGGTCAAAGTCGCTCACATTGGCCAGCAGGAATTTCAGCGTATTGCGCACACGCCGGTAGGTGTCCACCACGCGCGCCAGGATCTTGTCGTCAATGTTCAGGTCGCCCGAGTAGTCGGTGGCGGCCACCCACAGGCGTACGATTTCTGCGCCCATCTTGGTGGTGACCGTTTGTGGGTCCACCGTATTGCCCATGCTCTTGCTCATCTTGCGGCCCTGGCCGTCGGTGGCAAAACCGTGGGTCAGCAGGCCGCGATACGGTGCGCGGTCGTACAGCGCGCAACCTAGCAACAGCGAACTGTGGAACCAGCCACGATGCTGGTCGTGGCCTTCGAGGTACAGGTCGGCTTCGGGACCTTCTGCATGGAAGGGCGGGCGGGCATACGCGTCCTTGTGGCTACCGCGCAGCACGTGCTGGAAGGTACTGCCCGAGTCGAACCAGACTTCCAGAATGTCGGTGCTCTTGGTGTAGTGCTCGGCATCCACCGCGCCCAAGATGTCATGCGCCGTCACGCGGCTCCAGGCCTCGATGCCGCCTTTTTCTACGATGTCGGCGGCCTGGTCCAGGATGGCCATGGTGTTGGGGTGCAGTTCACCCGAATCCTTGTGCAGAAAGAAGGGCACCGGCACGCCCCAGCTGCGTTGACGGCTGATACACCAGTCGGGACGGTTGGCGATCATGTCGCGCAGGCGGGTCTTGCCGTTCTCGGGATAGAACTGGGTTTGCTCGATGGCGTCCAACGCCAGTTGGCGCAGGGTTTTCGGGGCCTTGTCCGTGGTGAATACTCCGGCGCCTTCATCCATGCGGATGAACCACTGGGCCGCGGCGCGGTAAATCACCGGCGTCTTGTGGCGCCAGCAATGCGGGTAGCTGTGCACAATGGCCTGTGTGGCCATCAGGCGGTCGCTTTGTCCCAACACTTCCAGAATGCGCGCGCAGGCTTTCCAGATATTCATGCCTCCAAACAGGGGCAGGTCGTCGGCATAGGCCCCATTGCCCTGCACCGGGTTGAGGATGTCGTCGTACTTCAAACCGTGGGCCACGCAGCTGTTGAAGTCGTCGACCCCATAGGCGGGAGCCGAGTGCACGATACCGGTGCCATCGGAATCGCTGACGTAGTCGGCCAGGTACACCGGAGACAGGCGGGCATAGCCCGGGTGCACGTCGTACAGGGGGTGCTTGAAATTCAGACCGGCGAGTTGCTTGCCGCTGGTGGTGGCAATGACGGTGCCGGTAGTGCCATAGCGCTCCAGACATTTCTCGACCAGCGTATCGGCCAGCACCAGCACGCCACGCGGTGTGTCCACCAGGGCGTAGGTCAGTTCGGGGTGGGCATTGAGTGCCTGGTTGGCAGGGATGGTCCAGGCAGTGGTAGTCCAGATGACGACGAATGCAGGCTTGGCTTCCAGTCGGGACGCCACTAACGTTGCGGACGGGTGATCCCCCAGCTTGCCGGGCAGGAAGGCTTGCAGCAGTGCCTGTTTGTCCGCCGCTTCAAATGCCACGTCCAGCGTGTCACTCTTCTTGTCGGCGTATTCGATCTCAAACTCGGCCAGACTGGAGCCGCAATCAAAGCACCAGTACACGGGCTTCAGGCCGCGGTAGACATAGCCGCGTTCGATGACGCGTTTGAAGGCGCGAATCTGGCCGCCCTCGTTGGCCGGGTCCATGGTTCGGTAGGGGCGTTCCCAGTCCCCCAGAACACCCAGGCGCTTGAAGTCGTCACGCTGCTGGTCGATTTGTTCGGTCGCAAAAGCACGGCTTTTCGCCTGCATGTCGTCCCGGTTCAAGTTGCGGCCATGCAGCTTTTCAATGGCGTTCTCGATGGGCAGGCCGTGGCAGTCCCAGCCGGGGATGTATTGCGCGTCAAAACCAGCCAATTGCTTGGACTTGACGATCATGTCTTTGAGAACCTTGTTCAATGCGTGGCCGATGTGCAGTTTGCCGTTGGCGTACGGCGGGCCGTCGTGCAGCACAAATAGCGGAGCGCCGTGGCGGTGCTCGCGCAGTTTTTTGTACAGGCCGTGCTCGTTCCAGTCTTTGACCCAGTTGGGCTCACGTTTGGGCAGGTCGCCGCGCATGGGGAATGGCGTGTCTGGCAGGTTCAGGGTGCTGCGGTAATCAACTTTGTCAGTCATGGCAAATCTCAATCCAGAAAATGGTGTGGGCCCTGAGCGGCGAATAGCTGCTAGCCGGTCGTACGGGGCGGTTGTCTGTCGGGGCAGAGTTGACGCGGGGCAAAGTGCGTCGCTGACATTGCTGTCGGCCCGGTCAAATTCGGGCCGCGAACCAGACCCGTGCGTCGTCGCAGTCCTGGCGTATGCCCCGTGTCAGGGCGTCCAGACCGTCGTATTTCAATTCGTCGTGTAGTTTGTGCAGCAGTTCCACCCGGATGATTTTACCGTAGGCACCCTCAGGCCCCAGTTCAGCGGGCCAATCCAGGCAATGGGTTTCCAGCAGTACACGCCCGCCGTTGACATCCGTCGGGTCCAGCGAAGGGCGTACGCCCAGATTGGCAACGCCCTGAATGGGCTTGCTGCTCAGGCCATGCACCAGCACCGCAAAAATGCCGCTGGCGGCAGGCTTCCAGTGGGCAAAGCGCAGATTCAAAGTCTTGAATCCCAGGGTGCGGCCCAGCTTGCGGCCATGCACCACATGGCCCGAGATGCAATAGGGCCGACCTAACAGACGCGCGGTGTCCTGCATTCGGCCCTGGCCCAGCGCCTCTCGCACCGCAGAACTCGACACGCGCAGACCATGGACCTCGTAGCTATTCATGCGGGCCACATCAAAACCCTGTGCAACACCGGTAGCATCCAGAAATGCATAGTCGCCAGCTCGCTGGGAACCAAAGCGGAAGTCGTCACCCACCAGCACATACCGCGCGCCCAGGCCGCGCACCAGAACCTCATCCACAAATGTTTGTGGCGCTTGCGATGCCAACTTGTCGTCAAAAGGCAGCACGATGGTCTGATCGACACCGCAGTTGGCCAGATCGTCCAGTTTGTCGCGCAAGGTGCCAACACGAGCGGGCGCCAGTTCGGGTTTCTTGAATTTCCCGGCAAAGTAATCTCGCGGATGCGGCTCGAAGGTCAGCACACAACTGGGCACGCCACGTTGCTGTGCCTCGCCACGCAGCAGCGCCAGCATGGCCTGGTGACCACGGTGAACGCCATCAAAATTGCCGATGGTCAGGGCGCATGCACAAGCCACGCCGGGGTGATGGAAGCCGCGAAAAACCTTCATGAATTTGTTATCTTTTTGATAGCAGGCTGCGCACGGGATGCCGGGGCCAGACGCTAAATTGTCATAGAAAGAGGGTATATTGTGACGCAGCAGCGCACCACGCGTCCGTGGGGCAGGGCTGCAGAGATGTGCATTTCTGGTGGTTGGTTGTTTTAACCGTAACAGGAGGGCGTGTTTTGAAAGTCTTGAAGTTGTCAGCCCAAGGGTTGCCGCAATCATGGATATCACTGGAACAGGCTGTGATTCACTATGCTTCAAACGAGGTGCGCTGGGAGTCTGGGGGGGAAGTTGCCGTCTTCCACGGCGGACATAATGCGGTGACGGGTTTGCAATCCATTATCCGGGTCAACAGCATTATTGGCACCCGCGGCGTACCAAGCATCAATCCGTTTAATCTCCGCCCCAGTCTGACCAACGGCAAACTGTTTGACCGCGACCGCTGCGTGTGCGCCTATTGTGGAAACCGTTTCGCCGACCAAGACCTGACGCGTGAGCACATCATTCCGTTTGCGCAAAAAGGTGTGGATACCTGGATGAACGTGGTTACCGCCTGCAAGCCCTGCAACCACCGCAAAAGTCATCGCACGCCCGAGCAGGCCAACATGCCACTGCTGTACACACCGTATGTACCCAGTCTGTGGGAGGATTTCATTTTGCGCAACCGACGCATACTGGCTGACCAGATGGAGTTTCTGATCGCACACGTTCCGAAGTCCTCGCGCCTGCTGGCGTGAGGGTAAAACGCCAGAGCGTGCATTCGGTTACAAGTTATTACATCTTTTTGCGTTTTCAGTAAGGTTTTCTTGCTTGCAGGACTGATCGCACGGGGTGTCCCTGGTGGTAAATCACCCACAATCCTTTGGTGAATTCCAGTTTGATATTTAACCCAAATACCCTTGCTGCAAACCACAGGCAGGGCGGTCCGGTTGTGCGCCTGGCGCGCTCGCTCATCGCACAAACCCTGGCGTATTTTTCCGAGCATGAGGCCAATGCACTGGAGATGGTCCGCGCGCATTTAATGGAATTGGTGGATGCAAAGCCCCCCTTGGGTCAAGGGCAAAATTTACGGTCTGCGCACCTGCTCTTGGGCCGCTATGCGCCGCAGTTCAACCAGGCGCTTCAGAAGACGCTCGCCGATGCGCTGAGCGAGGAATTGGCAGTCATATTGCCCCAGCAAGCAAGGCCTGCGAAGCCGAATGCCGCCGATGATGCCTTGCATGGGATGAGCCTGAGCCTGATCGATGTGGGTGAGGTCGAGCGTGCGCTGCTGCTGGACCGGGTGGCACAGCGGTTTGGTGCCCGCTATGAGTCCACACTGGAGCCGCTGACTCAGCGCTTGAGCGTGTTGTTTGGTCATGAATCCCCTTCGGTACATGACAATCCATTTCAACCCGTGGTTCTGTTGCGCGCCTTCATCGCAGCCTGGGAGCTTTGTGAGTGGGATCCAGAAGCCAACAATGACCTTGCACAGTCGCTTCAGCCTGATTCGTGGTTGGATCTTGCGCCTTTGTACGCTGAATTGAACGCCACGCTTCTCAAGGCCGGCGTGCCGGCACAACGGCCATTGCGCGTTCGTCAAGTGGTGAGTGCGCCAGCGCCTTTGGATTCTGGTGCACAGGGTCCCACCAAATCCGGCTTTGCGCCAATGGAGTCGGCGAGTCCTCGACATTCAGGATTCGCACCGGTTGACAGCAGCGCTGGCTCAACATGGGGGGCCTTGGCGCCCGTTGGTCGCACGGTGGCGGCGCATGCCCGGCAGTTTTTGCAACGGCTGGGCCTTGGCAAACAGGCTGGTGGACAGGGCACTGCGGGAGGTTATTCAGACGGAGATGCCGCTGCAAGGCCCATGATGGAGACAGCCAGCCCCGCGTTGATGGGTTTTCTGGGTGGACTTCAGGCCGACGCCAGTGCAGCCGAGTCGCATCAATGGACGGGAGTGCAGGCACCAGCAGGCGCCAATGTATTGCGCCAGATGCGCGAGCATGAAGAAATTCGTGGCGCCCCGGAGTTGGACCGTGGAACCGTCGACGCACTGGCTGAAGTGTTTGACTATGTTTTTGCGGACCGGGCCATTCCGACGCAGATGAAAGTCATCATCGGACGCCTGCAGATCCCGGTGCTGAAAGCGGCCATGATTGACCGCGACTTCTTTCTATCCGACAAACACCCGGCGCGCCGGTTGGTCGACTCCCTGGCTGGCGCTTCGGTGGCGTGGACACCCGCCAAAGGTGAGCACGATCCGTTGTATGTGCGTATTGAGCACACCGTGCAGCGGGTTCTGACCGAGTTTGAAGATGACCTGAGCCTGTTCGTGGACCTTTTGCAGGAGTTCACGGAGTTTCTGTTTGAGACGGAGCAGCAGGCCCGCGCCCGTGTGGAGCCGGTCGCGCAAAAAGAGCGCCAGGGAGAATCTCTGGACCAGGCTCTGGCCCATGTGGATGATGTGGTTCACGCCCGCATCCAGGTGCTGTCAGCCGATGCACCGCTGGCTGCCTTCCTGCTGCCTTTTCTTACCAACCCGTGGCGTCAGGTCATGGCGCGCGCTTGGATGGACGAAGCCACGCGGGACAGGGGTTTTGCACAAACGCTGGCTACCATGGAGCAGTTGATCTGGTCTGTGCAACCCAAGACCACGTCGGAGGACCGACGCCAGCTCGTGGCTATCTTGCCCGAGATGGTGCGCCAGCTGAACCTGGGGCTGGACAACATTGACTGGAACGGCAAGCCGCGCGCGGACTTTACCCGCAGGCTCATCACGACGCACACACTGGCCATACGGTTAACTCAGCCCATGCCATTGGACAGTGGAAGTGCTGCATTGGAAGAGCGCGAGGGCAAGGCTGCCATGCAACAACTCGACGCGCGCAGGGCGGCAACGCAATTCATAAAGGAAGACGCGTTTGGCATCCAGGTGCAAAACCTGCAGCGCGGTATGTGGTTTGACGTCTCGTTGGAAGCGGGCACGCAGATACGTTGTCGCCTGAGCTGGGTTAGCCCCATGCGCACGCGGCTTTTGTTTACCAACCGCGACGGCTATGACGCCTTTGTGCGCTCCGAGCGTGAAGTGGCCGACATGCTTCGCGCTGGCGCCATGCGCCTGCTCGACCACGAGGCGATCGTCGGTCGGGCGATTGAGAAGATTATGGTGGCCGAGGAATTGGCCATGGCGGATTGACCTTAGCCTGGTCGCAACACCTTGGCCACCGGGTTGGTGCGCAGTCTGAAGGCGTCCGGCATGCCCGAGCCCAGCAGGGGGCGCAAATACAGGCGAAAGGCATCTGTTACATCCGTGCCATTGGGTGTAATGAAAGCGTCTTCCATGACCCGAGTCTTGCCCGCCACTGTTTCGAGTGGCAGCAGTTCGTAGTCTACCGAGTAAAACCCGGTGCGCTTGATGGCGACCGAGCCATCCCGGTCGCCCCACATGGCAAATTGCACGGCTTTCTCGCCCACTTCACGCGCTTCGCGCTGGTCCACGTCAGACACACAACCGATAAACGAGCGTTGCAGGTAGCCCAAAGTATCGCCCCGAACCCGTTTGATGCCCAGCTTGCTCTTGATTTCTTCACATAGCAAGTCGGCCAATGCGCCACTGCCGGAGAGCTGCAGGTTGCCGTGGGCGTCGTGCTCCAGATCTTTGGCCAACTGGGCCGCAATGGGGGCACCCGATGCGTCGTGTATGCCCTCGGATACCGCGATCACACACCGGCCCAGGCGCTCATAGGTCGATTTGACGTCCGCCAGAAATCGGTCGAGGTCAAAGGTGCGCTCTGGCAGGTATATCAAGTGCGGGCCGTCGTCAGCAAACTTCTTGCCCAAGGCCGAAGCAGCCGTCAGAAAACCGGCATGGCGACCCATCACAACGGCCACGTAAACGCCGGGCAGCGCTGCATTGTCCAGATTGGCACCGGCAAAGGCTTGCGCGACAAAGCGCGCTGCAGACGGGAAGCCAGGTGTGTGGTCGTTGCCGACCAGATCATTGTCAATGGTTTTGGGAATGTGGATGCTTCGCAGCGGGTAATTGGCCTTGCGCGCTTCTTCACTGACGATACGCACGGTGTCTGACGAATCATTGCCGCCGATATAGAAAAAGTGCCCGATCTCATGCGCCTGCAGCACCTTGAAAATTTCCTGGCAATACTTGATGTCAGGCTTGTCGCGCGTGGAGCCCAGTGCGCTGGATGGCGTGTTGGCCACCATCTCCAGGTTGTGGCTGGTCTCCTGGGTTAGGTGCACAAAATCTTCGTTGATAATGCCGCGCACGCCATGGCGGGCGCCGTATACATGCTCAATATCGCGAAACCGACGCGCCTCCAGCGCCACGCCCACGAGGGACTGGTTGATGACTGCGGTGGGGCCACCACCCTGTGCTACCAAAATTTTTCCGGATGCCATGTTGAGTCCTGTGGGTTGTTAATCGCTTTCAGGAAATCATCGTAGCACCGCTTGGCTCATGCGGTCCGTGACCTGCCGCATTCAGTCCTTCAGGGCCTTGGCATGGTGCGCCATGTGTTCCCCAATAAAGCTGGCGATGAAGTAGTAGCTGTGGTCATAACCGGGGCGCATCGTCAGTTGCAGCGGGTGCCCAGCATCGCGGCAGGTGTTGATGAGTAATTCAGATTTGAGTTGGGTGGGCAAGAATTCGTCTGCCTCGCCCTGGTCGACCCACAACAGCAGCCGTTCACTTGCGGTTGCTACCAGTTCGCAGGCATCCCACGCCTTCCAAAGGGACTTGTCATCACCCAGGTAGGCCGTAAAGGCCTTTTGGCCCCATGGCACTTGGCTGGGTGCCACGATGGGCGAAAACGCTGAGACACTCTTGTAGCGCCCCGGGTTCTTGAGCGCGCAGACCAGCGCCCCATGGCCACCCATGGAATGGCCACTGATTGCACGGGCTTGTGTTGCCGGGAAATGGGCTTCAACCAGTGCGGGCAACTCCTGAACCACGTAGTCGTGCATGCGGTAGTGGGTTGCCCAAGGCGCCTGTGTGGCGTTGATGTAGAACCCTGCGCCCTGGCCCAGGTCGTAGCTTTGCGGGTCGTCCGCCACCCCTTCGCCGCGCGGGCTGGTGTCGGGCGCCACGAGAATCAAACCCTGCTCTGCGGCATAGCGTTGTGCGCCAGCCTTCGTAATGAAGTTTTGTTCGTTACAGGTCAAGCCCGACAGCCAGTACAGCACGGGACACCGTTCGATCTGCGCCTGTGGTGGCAGGTAAATGCCAAAGCGCATGTCGCACCCCAGCACCTGCGACGTGTGGCTCCAGACTTCTTGCTGCCCGCCAAAGCAGGCGCGTTGTTCGACGCGTTTCAGTGACATGGCAGCGCTTCAGAAGTGGAGGACGGTGCGGATGGACTTCCCATCGTGCATCAGGTCAAACGCTTCGTTGATGCGCTCCAGTGGCATGGTGTGGGTAATGAACGGGTCCAGTTGGATATCGCCCCGCATGGCGTCTTCCACCATGCCCGGCAGCTGAGTCCGCCCCTTGACCCCACCAAAGGCGCTGCCACGCCAGACCCGGCCGGTGACCAGTTGAAAAGGCCGTGTAGAAATCTCTTGCCCTGCACCTGCCACTCCAATGATGATGCTCTCCCCCCAGCCTTTATGGCAGCACTCCAGGGCCGAACGCATCACGTTGACGTTGCCAATACACTCAAAGCTGAAGTCCACGCCGCCATCGGTCATTTCCACAATGACATCCTGGATCGGTTTGCTGTGGTCTTTGGGGTTGATGCAATCCGTGGCGCCCATCACCTGGGCCAGCCCGAATTTGTCGGCGTTCAGGTCAATGGCGATGATGCGGCCCGCCTTGGCCTGGCGCGCACCTTGGATGACTGCCAGCCCGATGCCACCCAGGCCAAACACGGCCACGGTGTCACCCTCTTTGACCTTTGCCGTGTTGTGCACAGCTCCTATGCCGGTCGTCACACCGCAACCCAGCAAACACATTTTCTCAAGCGGCGCCGCGGGGCTGATCTTGGCCAGCGATATTTCTGGCACCACGGTGTATTCGCTAAAGGTGCTGGTACCCATGTAATGAAAGATGGGTTTGCCCTCGTAGGAGAAGCGACTGGTGCCGTCGGGCATCAGACCTTTGCCTTGTGTGGCGCGCACCTTCTGGCACAGGTTGGTCTTGCCCGACTTGCAGAATTTGCATTCGCGGCATTCTGCGGTGTAGAGCGGGATGACGTGGTCGCCAGGCTGCACGCTGGTTACGCCTGCGCCGACTTCCACCACGATGCCGCCGCCTTCGTGCCCCAGTACGGCGGGGAATACGCCCTCGGGGTCATCACCACTGAGGGTGTAAGCATCGGTATGGCACACCGCCGTGTGGGTAATGCGAACCAGCACTTCACCAGCCCGTGGCGGCTCCACGTCGATCTCGACAATTTGAAGCGGTTGCCCTGCGGCAAATGCGACGGCGGCTCTGGATTTCATGGCTTATCTTCCTTGTGAATGACTTGGGATGGGAGCGAATGACGAGCCCGGCATTTTCACCTGCCAGGTCAATTGAGCGCAAAAAAAATCCCTCCACGTGGAGGGATTTTGGCAGATAGCGATATGTATGCTCAGGCAAACACCCCGGCGGTATCGTGCATGCTGGCTGACACCTCGCCCAAGTGGTGCAGGCTGTCGCCAAACGTCATTTCCAGCTGTGTGAGTTTCCTGAAGTAGTGGCTGACGATGTATTCATTCGTCACACCAATGCCGCCGTGCAACTGCACGGCCTGCTGGCCGACAAAGCGCATGCTCTGGCCCAACTGGTATTTGGCGCGGGCCATGGCGGCGCGGCGCTCGGGTGCCGGTGCGTTGAGCTTCAGGCTGGCGTAGTAGCTCATGGAGCGGGCCAGCTCCAGTTGCATCTTCATATCGGCAGCACGGTGGCGCAGGGCCTGGAAGCTGCTGATGACCACGCCAAACTGCTTGCGTGTATTCATGTACTCGGCGGTGATGGCCATGGTCTTGTCCATCACACCCACGGCCTCGGCGCAGGTGGCGGCAATGCCAATGTCCACCGCGTGTTCCAGGGCGGCCAGACCGTCCTGCGTGATCAACGTGCCGGGCGCGTTCTTCAGGCTGACTTCCGCGGCGCGGCTGCCGTCCTGCGTGCCGTAGCCGCGCGTGGTTACACCGGCGCTCTGGCGCTCCACCAGGAACAGGGCCAATTGGCTGTTGATCTTGGCGGGCACGATAAAAGCGTCGGCCTGGTCACCCACGGGTACTACGCTTTTTGCAGCGTTCAACACATATCCACCAGGAGCTTGCGTGGCTTTTGCTTCACATGCATCCAGCTTGTAGCGGGCCGCACGCTCCTGATAGGCCAATACCACCAGCACCTCACCGCTGGCAATTTTGGACAACCATGCGGCTTTGGTGGCGGCATCGGCATAGCCAGCCAACACACCGCCAGCGATCAGGGACTGGGCCAGCGGCTCGAGCACATTGCCACGCCCCAACTCTTCCATGACCACCATGCCTTCGACCGGGCCCATGCCTAGTCCGCCATCGTCCTCGGGCACATACAGGCCACACAGGCCCAACTCGGCAATTTCGTTCCAGGCAGCGCGGTCAAAGCCTCCCGCCTTTTCAGCGGCGCGGCGGCGATCAAAGGTGTAGCCCTTGTCCACCCATTTGCGCACGGCATCACCGAGTTGTACCTGGTCGTCAGAAAAATCGAAGTCCATGTTTATATCCAATCAGTAGAGGACAGAGCTTGCCGCCTTGCGGCTGCGGACTGTCCCGCAAGTTTCAGGTATTAGCTCAAAACGGTCTGCGAAACGATGTTGCGCTGCACTTCGTTGGAGCCGCCGTAAATGGTGGTCTTGCGCATGTTGAAGTAGGTGGACGCCAGTGGCGCATTGGCCACTACGCCACCTGGGAAGCCACCCAGGGCACCCGCAGCTGCGTCGCCTTGCCAGCCGGCTTCCATGGCCTCGCGGATCAGGGGCAGGGCGAACGGGCCAGCGGCCAGCATCATGAGTTCGCTGTAGCGCTGCTGGATCTCGCTGCCACGAATTTTGAGCAGGCCCGCGATGTCCAGCGACTGCTTGCCGGATTTTTCGGCGGCGAGCACCCGCAGCACCAGCATTTCCAGTGCCACCACGTCCACTTCCAGCTTTGCAATTTCGTCACGGAAACGGGTGTCATCCCAGACGCCCTCAGCCTTCGCGATGCGCTTCAAGCGCTCCAGTTCACGCTTCGACCGGTTCACGTCGGCAATGCCTGTGCGTTCGTGCGCCAGCAAGTGCTTGGCGTAGGTCCAGCCCTTGTTCTCTTCGCCAATCAGGTTGTCGGCCGGTACCACCACGTTGTCGAAGAACACCTCATTGACTTCGGCTTCACCATCCAGCAGAACGATGGGGCGCACGGTGACGCCAGGGGACTTCATGTCGATCAGGAGGAATGAAATGCCGGTCTGCGGTTTGCCTTCGGTGCTGGTACGCACCAGGCAGAAAATCCACTCGCCATATTGGCCCAGCGTGGTCCAGGTCTTCTGGCCATTGACCAGGTAGGTATTGCCCTGGCGCTCTGCCCGGCACTTGACCGACGCCAGATCCGAACCCGAACCGGGTTCGCTATAGCCCTGGCTCCACCAGACTTCGCCGCTGGCGATGCCTGGCAGGAAACGCTTTTGTTGTTCAGGCGTGCCAAAGGCCATGATCACCGGTGCCACCATGACCGGGCCAAAAGGGACTACGCGGGGGGCGCCCGCCAATGCACATTCTTCCTCGAACAAGTGCTTTTGCACCGAATTCCAGCCGGGGCCGCCAAACTCCTTGGGCCAGCCATAGCCCAACCAGCCTTTTTTGCCCAAGATTTTGGCCCAGTTCTGCATGTCGTCACGCGTCAGGTGCAGGGCGTTGTGAACTTTGTGGGCAATCTCTGCGGGCAGGTTGGCACCCACCCAGGCGCGAATGTCTTCGCGAAATTGCTGCTCGTCAGGGGTAAATGCCAAGTCCATCAAAAAATCTCCATGTAGACATTCCGCTTTTTAGCACGGTCGTTCGGTTAGCTCTGTCCGGGTTGTGACACGCCGAGCTCGGTGCACAGGGCGCGCACGGTCTGCTGCAGTTGGGCCAGTTCCGCTTCGAGATGGGCTACGCGCTCGGTCAATCCGGCGACGGCTCCACCGCCGGTTGAAGGGGTACTACCGGTCGCAACGGCTTCCAGGTCGACAGGCCCACATAGCAGGTGCGCCCAGCGCTGCTCGCGGGCGCCAGGGGCGCGCGGCAGCTTCACGGTGAGGGGTCCACCTTTCGCGCCGGAGCGGTCTTGGAGTTCCTCCAGGAATCCTTCTACGGAGGAAATGTCGGCGAACCGGTACCAGCGTTCGGCATTCAAGCGCAACTCACCGGCGGTTTGCGGGCCGCGCAGGATCAGTAGCCCCAGCAGCACGGCCGACTGTTCGGGCACGCCCACGCCGCGCTGGAAGTTGTGCTCATAGCGCGCCACCCGGCTACCACTGGACGCTCGCACCAGATTCAGGGGCATGAGGGTGTCCAGCGCGGTGGCAATTTCCGCCTCGGTGACGTTCATCAGCGGATCGCGACTGCTTTTCTGGTTGCAGCCCAGCATCAGCGTGTTGAGCGATAACGGGTAGCTGTCGGGCACGGTGCGGGCTTTCTCCATCAGTGTGGCGAGTACGCGGGCTTCTATCGGGGAGAGCGTGATCGGTGGGTGTTGAGTGGGGGCGTCAAAAGTGGGCAAAGTCATAATGGGTACCAATGAAAAACATCGTTATTTTGATCTCTGGCGGCGGCTCCAACATGGCGGCCATCGTCAAGGCAGCGCAGCGCGATGGCTGGGCCGACAAATTGGGCGCCCGTGTGGCTGCGGTGATCAGCAACCGGGTCGACGCCAAAGGCCTTATTTTCGCCCGAGAGCACGGCATAGCCACCGAGGTGCTGGACCACAGGGCTTTTGCGTCGCGCGAGGACTTTGACACGGCCCTGGCTGTCCTGATTAACCGTTTTGATCAGCCGGGTGAACCAGTACTGGTGGTGTTGGCCGGTTTCATGCGGATATTGACGCAAGGCTTTGTCAGCCGCTATGCCGGCCGACTGGTCAATATCCACCCATCGCTGCTGCCAGCCTTTACCGGACTGCACACTCACCAGCGCGCCATTGATGCCGGTTGCCAGTTTGCCGGTGTAACCGTTCATCAGGTGACTGTGGAGCTGGACCATGGTGAGATTCTTGCGCAGGCGGTGGTGCCGGTGTTGCCTGGCGACACGGCCGATGCCTTGGCTGCGCGGGTACTGACCCAAGAGCATGTGATCTACCCCAGGGTGATCGCTGATTTGCTACAAAAAAAGTAGCTGCTTGCGCATATTTCGCGAGGGCTTGACGCCGATATCGATGTGAAATCGTTGGCCACGCTGGTTCGCCCGGGTTGCAGAGCCATGGCCCTTAAGGAGGGGAAGCGGGTGATGTTTCTGCAACCTTGGCGAACCGCGCTTGCTGCACGCCTTGAATATGCACCTCTTCTGCAAACATGGCAGTGGGCCGCACCCACAACCCTCTATCTCCGTAGAGTGCGCGGTACAGCGTCAGAGGTTCCAGCGTTTCGCTGTGGCGAACGGTGTCCAAAACCTCGTACAGATTGCCCTTGTAGTGACGGTACAGGCCTGGTGGTGTTGGCGTAAAAGGGGGAAGGATTGGGGTTGTCATGGGACAATCGTAAGCTATGCATCCAAAAGCTCTTCTAGACGCCTGCGCCGAACTCGTCAGGCTGACCCTCAAATTTGACCACCCGGCAGACGCCATTGTTTCTCGTTTTTTCCGTGACAACCGGGGTCTGGGGCCGCGCGAGCGCGCCACTATGGCTGAGACGGTGTACACCGTATTACGCAAGAAGTTGTTGTTTGACCACCTGGCTCCTTCTGGCAGCGGTCCCAAGGAGCGTCGCCTGGCCATTCTGGGCTTTTACGGCCCCGGAGATTTTTTGCGCAGTGCGCTGACCGAGCAGGAAATCAACTGGCTGGACCAGTGCGAAAAGGTCAGCCCCAACGATTTGATGGAGCGCCACCGCCACAACCTGCCCGAGTGGCTGGTACAGCCGCTCAAGGACCAGCTGGGCGCGGAATTCTGGCCCATGGTGGAGACACTGAACCTGGGCGCTGGCCTGGACCTGCGAGTCAACACCTTCAAGGCCAAGCGCGCCGATGTCCAAAAGGAACTGGCGAAGGCTGGCATCAAGGCCGTCAACACACCGTATTCCCCATGGGGCTTGCGAATTGCCGGGAAGCCCGCATTGAACAAGAACGAAGCCTTCTTGCGCGGCGATTTTGAGGTGCAGGACGAGGGTTCGCAGCTGCTGTCCATGCTGCTGGATGCCAAACGCGGCGAGATGGTGACCGATTTTTGCGCTGGGGCTGGTGGCAAGACGCTGGCCATTGGTGCCGCGATGCGCAGCACCGGGAGGCTGTACGCGTTTGACACATCGGCACATCGGCTGGACGCTTTCAAGTCGCGCCTGAAGCGCAGCGGATTGTCGAATGTGCATCCGGCTGCGATTGCGCATGAACGCGATGACCGCGTCAAGCGCCTGACCGGCAAGATGGACCGCGTGCTGGTGGATGCTCCCTGTACGGGTCTGGGCACCTTGCGACGTAACCCGGACCTGAAGTGGCGCCAGAACCTACAGGCCGTGGAGGAAATGGCGGTCAAGCAGGCAGCCATTCTGCAAAGTGCCTCGCGCATGTTGAAGTCGGGTGGACGCATCGTTTATGCCACCTGCAGCGTTCTTCCTCAGGAGAACGAGGCCATCGCCGAAGCATTCTCGACCGCCAACCCGGACTTCGTGCCGTTGTCGGCGGGGGAAGTATTGGCTGAATTGAAAGTGGAAGCCGCGGCCAGCCTGTGCAGTGGCGGCGACAATGGTCAACTGTATTTGCGCCTGTGGCCGCATCGCCACGCCACCGACGGTTTTTTTGCAGCCGTTTGGGAAAAGAAATAGCGATAGATCGTTGATAAGGAAAACAGACTATGCAGGCAATGGATTTGTCGGTATTCAATGCAGCCCTTGATTGGCTGGCCCACGGCGCGTTACAGCTACAGTGGTGGCAGATTATTTTTGTGACGTTGGTGTTGACCCACATCACCATGATCAGTGTGACCGTGTTCTTGCACCGTCACCAGGCGCACCGCGCTCTGGATCTACACCCTATTGCCTCGCACTTCTTCCGCTTCTGGCTGTGGTTGACCACGGGACAGGTGACCAAGGAGTGGGCCTCCATCCACCGTAAGCACCACGCCAAGTGCGAGCAACCCGAAGACCCGCACAGCCCGCATGTCTATGGCATCAAAACCGTGCTGTTGCAGGGCTACGAGTTGTATCGCGCAGAGGCTGCGAATCTGGAAACCATGGCGCGCTATGGCCACGGCACACCCGATGACTGGCTGGAGCGCAACCTGTACACCCGTTTTTCGACCACCGGCGTGGCGTTGATGCTGGTGATCGACCTGGCCCTTTTTGGTGTGGCTGGCTTGGCCGTGTGGGCGGTGCAAATGATGTGGACCCCCGTGATGGCTGCAGGCATCATCAATGGCGCTGCCCACTATTGGGGATATCGCAACTTCGAGGCACCGGACGCCAGCACTAATATCTCGCCGTGGGGCATTCTGATTGCGGGCGAAGAGCTACATAACAACCACCACACCTATCCCACGTCAGCCAAACTCTCGGTCAAGCCGTACGAGTTTGACATTGGCTGGGCCTACATCAGCGTGATGCAACTCGTGGGCCTGGCTAAGGTCAAGAAGCGTCCGCCCAAGGCGGCTTTTGGTGCCATTCGCCCAGTTGCGGACGAGAAGACCCTGGAGGCCTTGATTGCCAACCGCTACGAGCTCATGGCGGGTTACGCCAAGGGCATGCGCCAGGCGGCGCAAGACGAGTTTGAGGCCATGAAAGCGCGCAGTGCGGACGGGGCTGTCATCAAGGCGGCCAAGCGCTGGATGCACCGCGATCTGGAAATGGTTCCGGCATCCATGGCCGCTGCACTAGAGCGTGCACGTGCGGCCTCCCCGGTGCTCGACAAGATGGTAACCATGCGCGAAGAGCTGCGTCAGATGTGGCTCAACACCTCCGTGTCACGTGAACAACTGACGAAAGACCTTCAGGCGTGGTGCCAGCGCGCGGAGGCCAGCGGCATTTCGGCCCTACAGGAGTTTTCTCTGAGACTGCGCGCGGCGCACGTTTAGGCGCCTCTTCACACCTTCAGGAAAGCCCGTCTTTGAGCGGGCTTTTTTGCGTATGTCAAGGAGGAGGGCCTGTAGGGCCCCGGGGGACACGAAGCAAAATGCCTACCCCTATTGGCTGCGTGCGAGAGACACAAAAGTACAGACGTAAAAAAGCCCGCCAAAAAGCGGGCCTTCTTGCAAGAAGCAGAATCTGAATTACTTCAGCTTCATTTCCTTGTAGTCCACATGCTTGCGAGCTTTGGGATCAAATTTCTTGATCAACATCTTCTCGGGCATGAGTTTCTTGTTCTTGCTGGTCGTGTAGAAGTGACCAGTACCGGCTGTAGATTCCAGCTTGATTTTTTCGCGTCCGCCTTTGGTTGCCATGGTTCTGCTCCTTATGCCTGGCCACGTGCGCGCAAATCTGCGAGCACAACATCGATACCCTTTTTGTCGATCAAACGCAGACCTGCGTTCGAAATCCGCAGACGAATCCAACGGTTTTCAGTCTCGACCCAGAAACGGCGGTATTGCAGGTTCGGCAGGAACCGGCGCTTGGTTTTGTTGTTGGCGTGGGAAACATTGTTTCCGACCATCGGGCCTTTACCCGTGACTTGA
>CAJAVE010000247.1 GCA_903945325.1 uncultured beta proteobacterium
AGCGCGCGACACCGCCGCCACAGTTGCGCGCCTTCATTGAGTGCATTCAAGTTGAAACCGCTTTTGGTCGATACGATGGACAACCGCCGTTCAATGTGTATGCACCCGAGGCACGCCAAGCCATGACTCTTTACCCTGTTTTTCGCACGCCCTCCGCGCTGCTCCCGTCGGTTTGCGCCCTGGGGCTGGCTCTCGGTGCGAGCGCCTGGGCAGCTGATCCCGCTGCCGATCATGGGCCCGCACACGCAGCCCCAACCGCCGCAAAGCCCGCCAAGACCCCTTCTGCGCCAGACAAGGCGGCCACACAGGATGCCCACGAATCGCCAACCGCAAAAAAGACGGCTCCTGTTGACGGCCTGCCTGCCAATAGCGGCAATCCCATGGCAGAAAAGATTCGCGCCGCGATGGCGGGCACCGTGGTGGCCAGCAAAAGGATGACTGTGACGGTGGAGGGCAAAGACAGTGCCGAGGCCAAGGCCGCCCCAGCCCTTGCGCACACCAACACTGTTAGCCACAGCGCCTCGCCAACCGCCAAAGCCCTGGCCAGCCAGCGCTACAGCCAGGCCCGCGCCGCAGCGGTTTCTGGTCACGCGTCAGGCAAGGCACCCGCTGCTGCCCACACTGCAGCCGCGGGCGGCCATGGCGGTGAAGCACATTGGGCCTATGAGGGCGACACCGGCCCACAGGCCTGGGGCAAACTCAAGCCCGAATTCAATGTGTGCGCCATCGGCAAACGCCAGTCGCCCATCAACATCGAAGATGGCAGCACCCTGCAAGGCCCGGCCGAGCCCGTGCAATTTGCCTATGCGCCCAGCAATGCATCGGTCGTCAATAACGGCCACACCATCCAGGTGGATGTCCAGGGCGACAACTCCATCACCGCACGCGGCTCCAACTACCGGTTGCTGCAGTTCCATTTCCACACACCGTCAGAAGAGCAGATCAATTTCAAACGCTTCCCCATGGTGGCGCACCTGGTGCACAAGAACAACGAGGGTCAACTGGCCGTCGTGGCAGTGCTGCTGCAAGAGGGAGAATCCAACGCCATGATCGACAAGGTCTGGACCTATATGCCGCTGGACAGTGGTGACCGCGTGCGCATGCCGCAAGGCCTGCTTGACGTCAACGAACTGCTTCCCAAAGACCAGCGCTACTACCAGTTCATGGGTTCGCTAACCACGCCACCCTGCACAGAAGGCGTCTTGTGGATGGTCTTGAAGCAGCCTGTCACTCTGAGCAAAGCGCAATTCAAGTTGTTTAGCCAGCTCTACCCGAACAATGCACGTCCGGTGCAGGCCGTGAATGGGAGACCCGTGCGGGAAGCGCAGTAAGAGGCTTGACTATTTGGCAAGTGCCCGCAGAGCCAGCTTGATGCCGTCGCTCACTCCCACATCGGCGGGCAGCGCTTTCAACGATGCAGCGGCCTCCTTGTCGCTGTAGCCCAAGGCCAGCAAGGCCTGCAGGATGTCGCCCTGCGCATCATTCACCGGGTTTGCCGTGACCCCAATGTCGGCCCCCAACTTGCCTTTGAGCTCCAGCAGCAGGCGCTCAGCCGTCTTTTTGCCGATGCCCGGCACCTTGATCAGGCGGCCGGCTTCCTGCAGTGTGACGGCCTGTGACAGCTCACCCACGCTCATGCCGGACAACACCGACAGCGCGGTGCGCGGCCCCACGCCCGAAATTTTGATCAGCTCACGAAAGGCTGCACGCTCGACAGTGGATGTGAAGCCATACAGAATTTGCGCGTCCTCGCGCACCACGAAATGCGTCAGCAGAGACACCTTTTCGCCCGTGGCAGGCAGGTTGTAGAACGTGCTCATGGGAACCTGCACCTCGTACCCCACGCCACCGCAGTCCACGATGATTTGGGGTGGGTTTTTGTCGCTCAGAATGCCTGTCAGTTTGCCGATCATCGTGTGCCCTGGGTTGCCTGGCTATGGTGGCCAATGGTTTCTTGCCTATGATGGGGGGCTATTCAGCCACCCTCTGCCCGGAATTATCAGCTTGATCCTCAGACACACCTTCAAACCACTGAACAACAGCCGCCTGTCCCACCTGTGCGGCCCCACCGACGAACACCTGCGTTCCATCGAGGTGGCGCTGGACATTCGCATTGCCCACCGCCACGAGCAATTCAAGATCGAGGGCCCCAAGGCCAAAGCCCAGCGTGGCATGGACATGATCCAGGCCCTGTATGAGCTGGCAACCAAGCCCATCAGCGCGGCCACCGTTCAGCTGATGTTGTCGGGCGATGGCTCGGCCAATGAAGGCGACGGTCCCAGCCTGGCGACGCGACGCGCCGACCTGAAACCGCGCAGCAAGAACCAGGCGCTGTATCTGGACAATATTGCCGAGCACGACATCACCTTCGGCATTGGCCCGGCCGGCACCGGCAAGACCTATCTGGCCGTGGCGGCTGCAGTCGACGCCCTGCAGCGCAGCGCAGTGCAACGCATTGTGCTGACACGCCCGGCGGTGGAAGCCGGTGAGCGACTGGGTTTTTTGCCCGGTGACCTAAACCAGAAAGTCGACCCCTATTTGCGCCCCCTGTATGACGCGCTGTATGACCTGATGGGCTACGACCAGGTACACAAGGCCTTTGAGCGCCAGCAGTTGGAGATTGCGCCACTGGGCTTCATGCGAGGACGCACGCTGAACAACGCCTTTGTGATTCTGGACGAGGCACAGAACACCACGCCCGAGCAGATGAAGATGTTTCTGACCCGCATCGGGTTTGGCGCCAAGGCCGTCATTACCGGCGATGTCAGCCAGATCGACCTGCCCAAGACCCAGCTCAGCGGCCTGGTGGATGCCGAGCGCGTGCTGCGCCGGGTGAGCGGAATTGCCATCACCCACCTGACCAGTGCCGACATCGTGCGCCATCCTCTGGTGGCACGGGTGGTGGACGCCTATGACGCTGCGCGCCTGACGGAACTTCCCGCCATTGCGATTCCCGAAGACGAGGTGGAATTACCCCGTGTGGGACTGCCTAAAACCCGCACACCCGGGCGTCGCGCTGCCACAAAACCCTGAACTCCCCCACGCCCTCACCATGCTGCCCGAACTCACCCTCTCCCTGCAATTCAGCTCCGTCGCGAAGCCCGACAAACACCGCGCCGCCCTGCCCCGCCACAAGGTGAAAAAATGGATTCGCCATGCGCTGCAGTCGGATGCCGAGATCACCGTGCGCATTGTGGACACCGAGGAAGGCCAGACCCTGAACCGCGATTACCGCAGACTGGACTACGCCACCAACGTGCTGACCTTTGACTACACGCAGGAACCCCTTGTCACAGCCGACCTGGTGCTGTGCGCGCCGGTAGTCGCCAAAGAGGCCAAGGAACAGAAGAAGACGCTGGAAGCCCACTACGCGCACCTGATCGTGCACGGCACCCTGCACGCCCAGGGCTGGGACCACGAGATGGACGAGGACGCGCAGGTCATGGAGCTGCGCGAAACCGAGATCATGGCGCGACTGGGCTTCAAGAATCCGTATTGAGCTGATCAAGCTTCCCGTTGCCGTGTTCTGAACCCACTGCTTTCGATCAGCGTACGCGCCGTGGCCTGCTCCGCCCGCATTCTTGATGCCAGAATACCCTCTAGCCCAATGTATGTATGTGCAAGCAGCTATTATAAATATAGCACTCCAACAGGCCCAACGACTACTGCCACTCAGGCAGCATAGCCAAAAGTGCCGCCTCGGCTTCGGCCGTCAACGCCATGGCGGAGCAAGCCGAGCTGCCCGCCTCAAGCGCCCATGCCAATGTGTCGCGCGCCGTCTCGACCCAGGGTCGAGTGGTCAGACCGGCGAGCACCGCCCGCCGATCTGACGCCAGCAGCATGCCGCCAGCGTCCGGGTCCGCCTCCGGTATCCACAGCGGCAGGCCGGTCCACGGCGCCACGTGGGCGGCCAGAAGGCTCGCGTCGTCGCACCACACCCAGCGCGCATCGCCACCAGCCGCTTGGTGGCAGGCTTGCAACAGATCAGCCATGGTGCCGCAGGGCCCCACGCCGTGGAACACGCCTTGCTTGCGTTGCGCTGCCAGGTGCACGCACCAGGCAGCCAGGTCGCGTACATCGATGCACTGCACAGGCCGAGCCGGCCGTCCTGGTGCCAACACCGTGCCGCCTCGGGCCAGCCGCAGAGGCCAGTAGGTGAAGCGCCCGGTTGGATCGTGCGGCCCTACGATCAGCCCGGGGCGCAGCACCGTGACGCGGCCTGAGAACTCGGTCTGGACGACCTCTTCTGCGCGGGCCTTGGCGCCGCCATACCCTTCAGTGGCGGGGGTCACGGGCGCAGTCTCGTCGTAGCCGCATCCCGGGGGGAACCCGGCATAGACCGAAATGGTGGACACAAACACATAGTGGTCGACCTGGCCGCGCAGCACTTGGGCCGTGTGCTTCAGCTGCGCTGGGGTGTAGCCGCAACAGTCCACCACGGCATCGAATCGGCGGCCATGCAGCGCACTGAGATCGCCATCGCGGTCGCCACGCAGTTGCTCGACCGGCTGCGCGAAGCGGACATTGTGCGTGCCCCGGTTCAGCAGCGTCACCTCGCAGCCTGCGGCCAAGGCAGCGTTTACCACGTGTCGACCCAAAAAAACGGTCCCGCCGAGAACGAGTATTTTCATCACAATCTGGCTGTAACCTCAGTCAATGCTGCGCAACACGCTATAACAAACATAGCAAATCTACAATTGTGGAGGCATTCGCAGCGGGATGGTCACCGGCCCGTCGTTCACCAGGCTGACCTGCATGTCTGCGGCAAACACACCGGTTTGAACCACACCATGGTGGTGTCTGGCGGCTACGACAAAGGCGTCGTATAGGCGCAGACCTTCGTCTGGCGCGGCGGCGGCCGTGAAGCTGGGACGATTTCCGCTACGCACATCGGCCGCCAGCGTGAACTGACTCACAATCAGCAAGCCGCCCTGCGTGCCTTGGCCATCGAGGTCCTGCACGCTGCGATTCATCTTGCCCTGGGCATCGCCAAAGATGCGAAGTTTGAGGATTTTGGCCAACAACTTGTCGCCCTCAGCCTGGGTATCGCCCTGCTCGGCGCAGAGCAGCACCAAAAGCCCGGTTCCGATCTCACCCACCGTGTGCCCATCCACATCGACGCGGGCCGAGCTGACGCGTTGCACCACGGAAATCATGTAAAAATGCCGTTACAGCCCGTCAAATATGCGCAACCAGCTATCAAAATAATAGCAATCAAGCCAGCGTCACACGCGCAAACTTGCGCTTGCCCACTTGCAGCACATAGGTTCCCGCGCCCAGCTTGAGACCTTTGTCGCTGACCACATTGCTGTCAATGCGCACACCGCCGCCGTCGATCAGGCGGTTGCCTTCACCGCTGCTGGCGGCCAACCCTGCGGACTTGAGCAGCGCGGCAATGCCCACCGAAGTGCCACCCTCGCCCAGCGGCAGGCGGATTTCAGCAATTTCGTCGGGCACGCCGCCCTTGCTGCGGTTGATGAAGTCCTGCTCCGCCGCGTCGGCGGCTGCGGCACTGTGAAAACGCGCCGTGATTTCCTTGGCCAACGCCACCTTGGCGTCCTTCGGGTTGCGACCGGCCTCGACCGTGGCCTTCAGGGCTGAAATGGCGGCCTCGGACTGAAAGCTCAGCAGCGTGTACCACTTCCACATCAGCACGTCGGAAATACTCAGAACCTTGGCGAACATGGTGTTGGGGTCTTCGCTGATGCCGATGTAGTTGTTTTTGCTCTTGGACATCTTTTCGACGCCGTCCAGGCCTTCGAGCAGCGGCATGGTCAGAATGCACTGCGGCTCTTGTCCATATTCGGCCTGCAACTGGCGACCCACCAGCAGGTTGAATTTCTGGTCGGTGCCGCCCAGTTCCAGGTCGCTGTGCAATGCGACGCTGTCATAGCCTTGCATCAACGGGTACAAGAACTCGTGCACGCTGATGCTTTGCCCGGCCTTGAAACGGTCGTGAAAGTCGTTGCGCTCCATCATTCGGGCGACGGTGTAGCGGCTGGCGAGCTGGATCATGCCGCGCGCACCCAGCGGGTCGCTCCACTCGCTGTTGTAGCGGATCTCGGTCCTGGCCGGGTCCAGCACCAATGAAGCCTGCTTGTAATAGGTCTCGGCATTGATCTTGATCTGCTCGGCCGTCAGTGGCGGGCGGGTACTATTGCGCCCACTGGGGTCGCCAATCATGCTGGTGAAGTCCCCAATCAAAAAGATCACCGTGTGGCCCAGGTCCTGCAACTGGCGCATCTTGTTGAGCACCACGGTGTGTCCGATGTGGATATCGGGCGCGGTGGGGTCCAACCCCAGTTTGATGCGCAAAGGTTTGCCCGTGCTTTCCGACTTAACCAGTTTCTTGACCCACTCGTCCTGGGGCAACAACTCTTCGCAGCCTCGCAGGGTGACAGCCAATGCCTCACGAACTTGATCTGAAGCAGGTAAAGTAGGGCTGGATGATTGATTCATAAGGGTTTTTATCGATGTGTCTGTGCGCTTGACCGCTATACTGGCCATCCTCCTGCGACACAAGTGGAGCCAACGGCTGAATTTTAGTCGTGCCCACGTCGCAGTCCGGGCGTAGCACCGCAAAACGCCGCCCCCACTCAACGGAGCCCGAATTTTGAAATACCGCCTGATTCAGGCCGCGCAGGATTCTTTTGCCTTCGCCGCCGGTCTTGTTCAACGCCACCCCAAGCAGCTGACCCTCGCACTGACCGCACTGCTGCTGGGCGGAGCTGGCGCCACTTTTGCCGTGGCGTCGCTGGCTCCCGACGCTGCCGACCTGCCGGTGCGCACCGTGGTCGAAGACGTCACCCCCTTGGCGCTTCTGGCGCACGCGGACAGCTTGCCCCACCAGGCAATGCGCTTGTACCGCTCGGACGTGACCCGCACAGCGGATACGGCGGAATCGCTGCTCAAGCGTCTTGGCGTGTATGACCCGCAGGCAGCAGCATTTTTGCGCACCGATAGCACCGCACAACAGACATTGATGGGTCGCACAGGACGCAACATCACTATCGAAGCAACCGAAGGCAACACGCTCCTCAAACTCAGCGCGCGCTGGAGCGTTGAAGACAACGGCATGTTCAAACGCCTGACCGTAACCAAAACAGCGACAGGCTTTCAGTCACGCCTGGAAACACTTCCCATGACTGCGTCTTCGCGTCTGGCCAGTGGCATCATCAACTCCTCACTGTTTGCTGCGACAGATGACGCCCGCATTCCTGACGCGGTGGCAACCCAACTGGCCGAGATTTTCGCGGGCGACATCGATTTTCACCGTGCACTGCGCAAGGGTGACCGCTTTTCAGTAACCTACGAAACGCTGGAGGGTGACGGCGAACCACTGCGCGCAGGTCGCGTTTTGAATGCCGAGTTTGTCAATGCCGGCAAGAGCCTCCAGGCTATGTGGTTTCAGGAGCCTCCGGCACCCGGCACTCCGACCGCTGCCACTTCTGCCAGCAGCACCGTCAGCAAGGGTGGCTATTACACACTGGCGGGCGAAAGCCTGCGGCGTGCGTTCCTGGCCTCACCCATGGAGTTTTCTCGGGTCTCCAGCGGCTTCAAAATGCGCTTCCACCCGATTATGCAAACGTGGCGCGCCCACCTGGGCGTGGACTATGTGGCCCCCATCGGCACAGCCGTGCGCACTGTAGCAGACGGCGTTGTCGAATTTGCAGGTGTCAAAAGCGGCTTTGGCAACGTGGTCATGGTCAAACACCGCAACAACAGTGTCACGGTATATGCCCATTTGAGTCGCATCAACGTGCGGGGTGGGCAAAGCGTCAATCAGGGACAAAATGTTGGAGCGGTCGGGCAAACCGGATGGGCCACAGGCCCACACCTTCACTTTGAGTTCCGGGTCAACGGTGCCCACCGTGACCCGTTGACGATCGCCAAGCAGAGCGAATCTGTGCCTGTCGCTGCTGCGGCACGCCCCGCCTTCAACCAGGCTGCTGGCCAGGTTCGCACCCAATTGGCTGCGGCTGCGCACATGTTACCGGGCAGCGCACAGTAAGCCACATCACATCCAGCAGGCCATCCCAATTGTCCGGCTTGTACATAGGCCTCATGTCGGGCACGTCGCTGGACGGTGTGGATGCTGTACTGGTGAATTTCGAGCGTGTACACCCCCAGGTTTTAGGCTATTGCAGCCATGCGATGCCACCCGAACTCAAGGCTGAGTTTCTGGCCTTGAATGCCCCAATCGACAACGAATTGCATCGCGCTGCGCTGGCCGCCAATGCATTGGTGCGGCTGTATGCGAACCAGGTTGCCCAGTTACTGACCCAATGCAATGTGCCAGCGTCTGCGGTGCGGGCCGTGGGCGCGCACGGGCAGACCGTGCGCCACCGCCCGCAGGAGTTTGATGGCACCGGTTACACGCTGCAACTCAACAACCCATCGTTGCTGGCCGAGTTGTGTGGCATTGAAGTGGTCGCTGACTTTCGCAGCCGTGACGTGGCTGCGGGCGGGCAGGGTGCGCCGCTGGTTCCCCCGTTTCACCAGTTCTTTTTCGGGCAGACCGACCAGACACTCGCCGTACTCAATATCGGCGGCATTTCCAACATCACGGTGCTGGATCCAGCCGCCCCGGAACTGATGGGGTTTGACTGTGGCCCGGGCAATGCGTTGATGGATGCCTGGTGTCAGACCCACACGGGGCAGACGTTTGATGATGGCGGCGCCTGGGCGGCCGGTGGGCAGATACAAATGCCCTTGCTGAAACGATTGCTGGATGAACCCTTTTTTGCCAAACCACCGCCAAAAAGCACGGGCCGGGATTTGTTCAACCCACCGTGGCTGGCCCGGCAATTGGATGGTGCTGGTACGCTCGCCCCACAAGATGTTCAGGCCACACTGGCTGAACTGACCGCGGTTTCATGCGCCAACAGCCTGATGGCCATCGCACCGCATTGCACTGCACTCAAAGTCTGTGGCGGGGGAGCACTGAACCGCCATTTGATGACCAGGCTGGAGTCCGCCCTCCCACATTGCACCGTAACGTCCACCAGAGACGCGGGGCTGCCACCACTTCAAGTTGAGGCCACGGCTTTTGCGTGGCTGGCGCGCCAGACGGTGCTGGGCAAAACATCCAGCGTGAGAAGCGTTACGGGCGCCAGAGGCGCCCGCATACTCGGTGCAATCTACCCGGCCTAGCCAGGGAATCTCAACTGCACTTCAGGAAAACGACGATCCGCAACCGCAGGTAGTCGTAGCGTTCGGGTTCTTGATCACAAACTGCGCACCCTGCAGATCTTCTTTGTAGTCGATTTCTGCGCCGACCAGATACTGGTAGCTCATGGCATCAATCAACAGCGACACGCCGTTCTTGGTCATGGTGGTGTCGTCTTCGTTGGTGATTTCGTCAAAGGTAAAACCGTACTGGAAACCCGAGCAGCCACCACCCTGTACGAACACACGCAATTTGAGATCCGGATTGCCTTCTTCGGCGATCAGGTCGGCTACCTTCGCCGCCGCGCTGTCGGTAAACAGGATGGGGGCGGGCATTTCGGTCTGGATGTTTTCAGCTACAGCGCTCATGGGGACAGTCTCCGGTGAAATCAGTGATCGGCACAATACTACAGCAAATCGCTCGGGAATTCTGCTACTGGTTATTTGCCGCTAGTTTCAGTGTGGGCTTTTCTTCGTCAGCCAAAATTGGCCGCAATTGACCCGTGATCAATGCCCCCTGGTGCATTTCAAGGGCAGCGTACTGGACGTCGCCATCAATGCGGGCCTTGGGCTGCAATTCCAGCATCTTGCGGGCATGGATAGGGCCTTTTACCGTGCCATTGATGATGATGTGGTCGGCCGTGATTTCACCAGTGATCGTGGCAATCTCGGAAATAACCAGAATGCTGGAAACTTCTTCGCCGGAATAGATGTTTCCAATGACTCTGCCATCGACCCGTAGACCATCGGTAAAACTGATATTGCCCGTGATCTGACTGCCTTCAGCAATCAAACTCTTGATGGGGGGTTGCTTCTTCTTGTTGAACATGACGACCTCATAGGAAAAACTACAACTTGATAGATTGGGCTGCCCTGGTAACCGTGCCATCCATCACCTTGGCAGAAACGCCTTTTACCACCACTTGAGCAGGCACTTCAAATTCACCGCCTATGCGCCCATACTGCCGCACCTTGATGGCTGGCGGTTCGCCTGGCAGGTTGGCAGTCCACGGCTTGCCATTGAGCAGGCCGGTAAACGACAACTCCAACCGCCCCGTGAACTCGGTCTGGCTCTTGCTCGACTGGATTACGAGCACTTGCCATTTTAACTTGCCCCCGTTCAGCAACTCTGCATGCAAAGCGCGAATGGCAAGCCCATCTCCGCCACTGGCGGGAATCAGTTTCTCAAAGAATCCAAGGTCGTCACGCAACGAGCGATTTTCCAATTCGAGTTGTTTGGTTTGCGCCAACAGACTTTCATGCGAAGCTTTTTCCGCAGTGACCAGCGCATCTGCGGTATTGGCCACCGACTGCGCCTTGTCGCGCTCGGTCTTCACCGTGGTCAGTTCGGCTTGGGCGCTGGCCAACGCGGTTTGTAGCCGGGTCAATTCCTCCTTGGAGCCCTTCTCCAGCCCGGCGATGTCTTTGCCGAATTCAAAGGCCCACAAGCCGATGGCCGCACAAAATCCGAAAACGATGGCCAGGACGGCCCAGCGAAACGGCCAAGGCAAAGCGCTGCGAACCGCCATGCGCGGCGCACTGATCGTGAGGCGGCGGCGTAGAAGTCGAAATCTCATGGAGCGCGAAGTCTAGCAGCCCCATGTAAAACGGCCGCAAGGGTTTGCACCCTGGCGACCGTTGAATGTGCAACGAAACGTTGCGCGAATTAACGCTTGGAGAACTGCTTGCGACGGCGAGCACCGTGGAAGCCGACCTTCTTACGCTCGACTTCGCGCGCATCACGCGTCACGAAGCCGGCTTTGCTCAGCTCGGGCTTGAGCGTCGCATCGTAATCGATCAGGGCACGGGTAATACCGTGGCGCACTGCACCAGCCTGGCCAGACTCACCACCACCAGCAACATTGACCATCACGTCAAAAGTCTCGGCATGGTTGGTCAACAGCAGGGGCTGCTTGCAGATCATGATGGAAGTTGCACGACCGAAGAAGTTCTCAATGGCTTTGCCATTGACAACGATCTGACCGGAGCCTTTTTTCAGAAACACGCGAGCGACGCTGGATTTGCGACGGCCGGTGCCATTGTTCCATTCACCGATCATTTGGCGGCCTCACGTTTCACTGCATTGGCAGAAATACCAGGAATGTCCAGGACCTTGGGTTGCTGGGCGGTATGGGGGTGCTCGGCACCACCATAAACCTTGAGCTTCTTGATCATGGCGTAGCCCAGCGGTCCCTTGGGCAACATGCCCTTGACGGCTTTTTCCAGAGCACGACCAGGGAAACGCGATTGCATATCCCGGAAATTGGTGCTGGAAATGCCGCCGGGATAACCGGAGTGGCTGTAATACATTTTGTCCAAAGGCTTGGCGCCAGTGTCACGCAGCTGGGCTGCATTGGTGACGATGATGAAATCGCCGGTATCGACGTGAGGCGTGTAAATGGCCTTGTGTTTGCC